>JACUUL010000056.1 GCA_014859345.1 Thermoleophilia bacterium | reverse complement strand
AAAAGATAACCATTAAAAACAAAAAGGTCAGCGCATTGCACTACACTAACCTTTTTGCTCTTTTATTTGACCCAAGTTTGAATAAGGAAGATTTGGTAGCGGTGGCAGGACTCGAACCTGCGACACGCGGATTATGATTCCGCTGCTCTGACCAACTGAGCTACACCGCCACAGCCTGCCTGACATCCTGAGGCTTTGGTGGCAATGAATCCCGGACGGCGAACGCGGCGCGGGATTCTTTGCGCTCTCAGGAAGACCATGCAGCAGACCACCAAAATTATGGAGCCCGGTTACGGACTTGAACCGTAGACCCCCTCCTTACCATGGAGGTGCTCTACCAACTGAGCTAACCGGGCCGGAAAAGCAGATCCCTCGTCGCGCTCCGGCGCTCCTCGGGATGATGAACTTAAATCTACGCCTCAGGATGACAAATGACGCCTCTGCACTATAGACGTATATGGTGGAGGAGGCTGGATTCGAACCAGCGTAGGCTTCGCCAACGGATTTACAGTCCGCCCCCTTTAACCACTCGGGCACTCCTCCATTATCAAACAGGCGCGCAACCCGTCCGCGCGCCTGGCGAAAGCAAATCCTAAGTAATGCCGGGAAGGTTTTCAAGCTTCCACGGACAGAAAGATTATACACTGTTTTTATTCTTGAGGCCGTGGTATTAATCACTCACGTTATCTCTCCAGGAATGAGGAGCAGTGTCCGCAAGGAAGTTCGATTCCCGTGGCTGGCAGGAGCTGATGGCGGTGGCGTCGGCCATCAAGCTGCGGCTGATTGAGGCGCTGGCGGAAGAGCCCTCAGCCGCCGCTGATCTGGCCAGCCGGCTGGGCTATGACAAGCGCGCTACCGAGATGCTTCTGCTGGCGCTTGAGGACCTGGGACATCTCCGGCTGGAAGGGGGACGATTCCATCTATCCCGCGAAATCGCAGACCTGGTCGTTAACCGCGAGAGCCCCGTTTACGCGCCCAATTCCATTCTCCATCAATGGAATCTGATTGAACGGTGGCACACCATCCCCGACGTGGTGCGCACCGGCAGACAGGTACCGCGCCCTTACACACCAGAGCGGCGCCAGGTGTTTATCCGCACTATGGACGACCTGACCCGGGACACGGCGGCTAGAGTCGTCGAGCTCTGCCTTTTGCGCAGAGCCGATATAGTCAGCGTCCTGGACGTTGGCGGAGGGCCGGGCACATACGCCAGGGTGTTCTCCCGGCACGGCATCAGGGTGACTATCATCGACCGTCCTGAAGTAGTGGAGATGATACAGCCGGAGCTGGAGCCGCACCCCGGCATAACACTGGTGCCTGGAGATTTCAACGAAGACCTGCCGCCTGGCAGGTTCGACCTGGTTTTCATGGGCAACATCTTCCATATTTACAGCCCCGAAGAAAACCGCCGGCTGCTGGCGAGGACGCGGGATGCCTTGAACCCGGGCGGGCTTATTGCTATCGTCGATTTAGTGCGTGGGAGAAGCACGCGGGCGCCCCTGTTTGCCCTGACCATGCTGGTTAACACAGACAGCGGGGGCACCTGGACAGAGGAGCAATACCAGGCCTGGCTCGAAGAAGCAGGATTCAGCGGCATCGAGATCCTGGATATCGAGGAGAGGGACGCGCAGCTCATCCTGGCTGACGCGCCCGGCGGTTGGCCTGATAAGGAGTAAATGTAATTGGACCCCACCCATCTCTCGATTCTGTGCCTGGCAGCCACGCTGGTTAACTTTCCTTTCGGTTATTACCGGGTAGGAGTTCGCAAATATTCATCGCGCTGGTTCCTTGCCGTTCATCTACCCATCCCGTTATTGCTGGTGATGAGGCTGGAGCTGGCTGTTAGCATGCGGGCGGTTCCACTGATATTTACAGCTGCGGTCCTGGGCCAGCTCGCGGGTGGACAAATACGAAAAAAATGGGCATCAAGTTGACAAATTTCATAAGGCGCCTCTTCGGAGGCAAGCCGGCGCCTCTCTGTCCCTCGTGCATGTACGATTGGCGCTCGGCCTGCCATAACCTGGACAGGCCCAGAGTCACGAAGTGCGACGAGTACAAGAAGAGGTATTAAAGAAATCCGGCGCTTGGAAATTTTGGGGACACATTACTAATTTTTAAGAGCTCGCGCAGGGAATTTGGGGACACGATCCTCATCCCGTCAACGTCCAAGATCTGCCAACCATCATTGTTTTTTAGGAATGAGGTCTTGGCTCCGGATTTCCCCATATCCTCCTCCGCCCGGGGTTTCGACCGTTACCACATCTCCGGCATTCAGTGAAAGCGTTACCTTGCCATCCACTTCGCGGCCGTTTATCAGGTTTCTGCCGGGTAGCCCCTGAGCTCCGCCAGCCGCTCCCCGCGGACCGTGCCGCCGCCTGTCCGCCAGCAGGGACAGACGTGCCGGTTTTAACAGCCTCAGCGACCGCACCACTCCATCGCCACCCCGGTGGCGGCCTTCTCCGCCTGATCCCCGGCGGAATTCATAGCTTTCGACCAGCAGGGGAAAATCCATCTCAAGAGCCTCTATGGGGGTATTGAGAGTATTGGTCATGCCCAGGTGGATGCCGCTGGCTCCGTCCCGGTCCGGACAGGCGCCGGCGCCGCCTCCGATGGTCTCGTAATAATTGAACTCGTCGCTTCCCAGAGTGAGGTTGTTCATCGTCCCCTGCCCTTGCGCCGGAAGCGGCATAGCCTGGGATAGCGCCAGCACCAGGGCGTCGGCTATCCGCTGTGAGGTCTCCACGTTGCCGGCCACCACAGCGGCAGGGGGACGGGCGTTGACCAGACAGCCCCTGGGCGCAGAAATCCTGACCGGCGCCGTGGCGCCCGCGTTCGGAGGGATATCCGGATCCGTGATGGCCCTGAGCACGAAATAGCAGGCCGAACGGGTTACGGGCATCGGGCAGTTGAGATTCCCCGCCTCCTGCGCCGAGGTTCCCTCGAAGTCGACGACCATCTTGTCGCCTTCCACTTTCACAGAAACGGCAATGATCAGATCCTGATTCCCCCGTTCCAGCCAGTCCTCCGCCCGGTAAACGCCGTCCGGCAGCCCGGTGATGGCGGCCCGCATGCGCCTTTCCGCGTAGGCGATGACCTCATCCATCGCCGCCAGGACGTTCTCTTCGCCCCGGCGGCCGACCAGGTCCAGCAACCGCCTGGCAGCTATGCGGCCTGCTCCGACCTGGGCGCGCAGATCTCCCTGGCGCTCCTGCGGACGCCGCACCCGGCCCAAAAAGTCATCCATAAAGCCCTGGTTGATTCTGCCGCCCGCCATCAACCTGGTGGGCGGAATGACCGCGCCTTCCTCGCTGAGCTCCTCAGAGTCTGCCGGCATCGACCCCGGCTCCCGGCCTCCCACGTCGGCGTGATGGGCTCTGCTGGCGGCGTAAGCTATGATGCCGGCGGGCGTGGCAATCGGCGATATCACGGATATATCCGGCAGGTGCGTGCCTCCCCGGAAGGGATCGTTGAGGATGAATACGTCCCCCGGCTCAGGATCCAGGCTCAGGATCGAGGTTACCGCGTCCAGCATTGCTCCCAGATGCACCGGTATGTGCTCGGCCTGGGCAACCAGGCGACCGCGGGCGTCGAACAGGGCGGTGGAGCAGTCGCGCCGCTCCTTGATGTTGGTGGAATAGGCGGCCCGGACAAGCGCCGCTCCCATCTCCTCGCAGATGGACCTGAGCGCCGAGCTCAAGACCTGAACGGTGATGATGTCTACGTTAGGCATCTGACCTCTCAAGCTTATGCGTCTCAAGCCACAGGTTTCCGGCCTCGTCGAGGCTGCATTCCCAGCCCGGCGGGACCACGGTGGTGGCTTCATCCTCTTCAATGATTGCGGGCCCCCTTACGCGGGTTGCCCCAATCTGCCCTCGCCTCCATATGTCCGCTTGAACCCATTCCCCGTCGAAAAAGGCGCTTCTTGACCCGGGAGCCGAGCGGTCCCGGGAAGTTTGCTCCCGGCCGTCCGCCGTTCCCCGGGCCGGCCCCCGAGCAGATTTACGCTCGCGGCCGGCATCGCCGATCCGCACTGGAACAAGCGGCCTGAGGGCCGTCAGCCTGATATTGACGAGCTCCACGTCCTCTTCGGCCGCGGTATAGCCATAGGCCTTTTCGTGCTCGTGCTCAAAAGCGCGCACCAATTCATCGCGGCTCATTCGTTCGCCGACTTCCACAGTGAGTTCGTGGGACTGGCCGCGGTATCTCATATCGGCTCGCCGCTCAAGGACAGCTCCCACGGTCTCCGCCGCATGAGCCGCCTCCATCCGGGCAAGAGACCCGGCAAGCGACTGCTCGTCCCATCCTTCTGCCGCGTAGACGGTCTGCACCCAGTCGCGGCGTTCATCTCCGACCACCATGCCGAGAGCCGAAAGCACCCCGCAGCTATCGGGTACCATTACCCGCTCGATATCAAGCTCCTCCGCCAGATCGGCGCCGTGCATGGGGCCGGCCCCGCCGAATGCCACCAGCACGAACATCCTGGGATCGTGACCGCGCTCGACACTGATGACCCTGAGCGCCTTTACCATCTCCGCTCCTACCACCCGTCTGATGCCCAGTGCCGTTTCTTCCAGTTCCAGACCCAGTTCGGCCGCCAGGCGCCCCAGCGCCTTCCGGGCGGGCTCCCGCTGCAGCGCCAGGCCGTCAGCGCCGCCAAGCTTCTCGCCGAGATACCCCAGCAGGTAATTGGCATCGCTGACGGTGGCCTGCTCGCCGCCCCGGCCATAACAGGCCGGACCCGGCTCTGCCCCGGCGCTCTCTGGTCCCACTCTTAGAGCCCCACCCGGGTCTATCCAGGCGATACTGCCGCCGCCGGCGCCTATGGTGTGGATGTCAACCATTGGCAGGGCCACAGGCTGCCCGCCGATCTCCCGTTCGGATGTGGTCTGGGCCGCGCCGCCGCGCACCAGGGAAACGTCAGTGCTGGTGCCTCCCATATCAAACGCTATCAGGTCGTCAATACCGCTGCGTCCGCCGCCGTAAATCGATCCCACCACCCCCGCCGCCGGCCCCGATAGCAGGAGCGGCGCCGCGCTGGCGGCGGCCTGCCCGAGCGGCATCACTCCGCCGCTGGATTGCATGATCGCCGGCTCCGGCAGGCCGGCGGTGCGAACCCGTTCTCCCAGAGTCATCAGGTAACGGGCCACCACCGGTGTCAGGTACGCGTCCACCGCCGTCGTGCTGAAGCGTTCGTATTCACGAAACTGGGGCAGCACCGCGCTCGACATCGATACGTGGACCTCCGGCAGCTCCCTTGCCAAAACCTCTCCCAACCGTAGCTCGTGCGCGGGATCCAGAAATGAAAACAGCAGGCAGATTGCCACCGCCTCAGGCTTCAGTCTCCTGAGCCGGTCAACAACTCGCTTGACCTCCTCTGCTTCCAGGGGCAAAGTTTCACCCACGGGACCCACCCGCTCACGCGCGGCCAGCCGCAACTCCCGGGGAACCAGCGGTTCGGGACGTGAGGGACAGAGGTCGTAAAGCCGGGGCCGGTCCTGCCTGCCGATCTCCAGAATGTCGCGGAATCCCCAGGTGGAAATCGAGGCGGTGCGGGCGCCTTTCCGCTCCAGAAGAGCGTTGGTCGCGGTCGTCATGCCGTGGGCGAAATAGGAGACCTGGGCAGCGGCCGCGCCGGACATCTCGATGACTTTCCTGGAAGCCTCGACTACCGCCAGGGACTGATCCACGGTTGTGGGAACCTTGGCGCGGAACAGGCTTCCGTTTGAAACAAGGACGGCATCGGTGAAAGTGCCGCCGACATCTACTCCCAGAAGCAATGGAGTAGTGGCGCCCACTTATTCTCGCCCCTGGGTTTCCGGGCCGTCCTGGAAATGCTTCATTCTCCGGCCATGCCTTCGCTCATCCTTCCGACCCCGGTTAAAGATTTTTCACGTAAGAAAGTACATTGATGGATTCCCACACGATTATCCACACAAGCAGAGTCTCCACCACGAAACGGGCTCTTTCCCGCCTCAAGAGCCGGTCGATGCCGAATACGAGCAGAAAGGCTATCACAGGCATCAGTGGATAGAGGTAGCGTCCGGGAACGCCACCGATGCCGGACATGAACGGAATGACCAGGTTCACGGCCACACCGATGAGAAGCGCGAAGGCCAGGAAGGTAACGCATATATGAACATCGGGCACCTGCCGATGGTCGCGGCCGAAAAAGTAATGGAGCAGCCCGGCCACGGCCAGCGCCATGGCCAGCCCGATTCCAATCCCCGCCGGTGCCCAGAACCCAAATGAATAGACGGGCTCACCGAACCAGTAAGTCGGAAACAGCTCTTCCATACGCAGGGTTTCAAGGGAGGATGTTGGCGTCCGGAAGAATGAAGACATGAGCGGCTGGGCGGCATTGGAGCCAGTGGGATCGCCATACACCGCCAGGTTGCGGACCAGCCAGGGAGCCAGCAGCGACGCGGGCACAACCATCATAACGCCGGCGTGCACGAGAACGCGTTTCAATTTTTCCCTGTGGTAGGCAAGCAGAACCGCCGGCGCCAGGAGCGCCAGCGGCAGCAGGAAGACAGCAGTCAGTTTCGCCAGCATGCTGGCTCCCGCCAGGCCGCCGGCCAGAAGGCTCCTTTTCCACGAAAGGCCGCGTGAAACCATCCTGAGCAGCACCAGTATCGAGGCGGCGGCCAGAGGGATAGCCAGAGCGTCGTTGGTCACCTGAGACATGTTAAGCGCGTAACCCTGCGTCATGAGAACCACGGCCGGGGTGCCGTAGACCACCAGCCGGCTGTCCGGAAAAGCCTCCCGCGCCATCAGGTACGCAACCGGCACCATCGCCGACGCCATCAAGGCAGCAAGCAGGCGCATGCCGTAAAGCCTGACGAAGGAATTATCCGGCAGCGCCGCGTAAACCGGCGCGTTCACCATGTAATAAAGCGGCGGCTGCATTGCCTCGTAGTTGAATCGCCACAGATTTCGCCGGATCCATTTCTCGCTTTCCCGCTCGTCCAATTCAGGTGGCACAGTAATCCACGAATCCGGGTCCAGGTACGCAGGAGTGGAGAGCATCCCCGCCGGACGCCAGCTCCACTGGTTCCTGGCCAGAGAGACTTCCATGACCTCCGGAGATATAAACGTCCGTCCGGCAACCGGCAGCGCCTGATCCTCGACGATGAACTGCACGAAATGAAAGTGCTGAGCTTCGTCCACCCGGCTCCATACCGGCTGGATGAGCGCGAAAAAGACTCCCTGGGCCAGCAGCACCGCCCATAGCCAGAACACCGCGCGCCGGCCTGAACCTTTTCGGCCCGCCGGTGAATGCTCGCTCCCGTTCCCAGGCCTGGGAACGGCTGTCTCCCGCGCCAGCACATCAAGCGCGACGCCCGGGTCCGGCCCGTCGCGCCTGCCCGGATGCGGCGGTCCTCCATATCCTTCATCCTTCGTGTCTCTCAGACCATTCTCGCTCATCTATCCATCCACCCCGGGATTTTCCTCCGATTCTTGCCTGCCATCAAGCTACCCATCTTCCGGAAATGAACATGGCGGTGGTTAACGCCAGCAACGCAACCGATACCGCGTACAGGCTATATCTCACTACAGGCCTCCCCGAATACAAGGCCATGACAATGAAAACGGGAAAGATCACCAGCATGTAGCGGCTCATCGACTTGCTGGTTCCACCCAGAAACGGAGCCAGGAGGCTCACTAGCAAGTATATATTGTATGAGCCCCGCAGCTTCCTCAGGCCCAGCACCAGGCAGGCCGCCACCACGGCCGCGGCGGCCAGGTCGTATGCGGGCCACAACTCCGAATGGTTAAGCAGGCGGTCGAGGTCCCCGGCGACGCTTCCCCAGACGGTGGAAAGCTCGTGCGCCCATCCCGCCATCTGGGCGTCGGCAAAAGCGAGAGGCCTGCCGAAGGCCAGGTACAGGTAAGACATGTACAGGGCTATCCCGCCGGGCAGCAGGGCAAGCCAGACAACCTTCGGGCTCATCCTCCGCAGCGAGAAATTCTTTTGGGAAAGGTATTCCCAGAGCAGAGGCAGCAGCAGCCAGAGGCCGGCGATCCGGGTCAGGGAAGCCAGGAGCCCCCAGCCGCCGACCAGAGCCCACCGTCCCTGGCGGGCATAGTAGAACGCGGCCACGCTGCTCAATAGAAAAAGCGATTCCGTATACAGGGATGAAAAATACACGGAGGTGGGGAAAATGGCCAGCAGCAGCACGGCTCGCCCGGCGACCTTTTCGCCGTAGTCTTCCCTCACGAGCCGGTAGAGAAAGACCATGCCGGATATCAGAAAGAGAGTGGACAGCGCCATGCCCGCCATCAGGTAGCGTTCCCCAAGAGCCAGGCCCAGTACTTTGACCATTAGCGGATAGAGCGGGAAAAAAGCCACATTGGACTGATCATCGGGCACCCACTCGTAACCCTGGGCGATGATGGACATGTACCAGTTGGCGTCCCACCGGTACCACATTGACAGGAACCAGGGAGTGGTCTCGCTCAGAGGCACATGCTTCCCGTCTTGCACCGAGGGAAGAAGGAAGTGGCCCAGGGCGGCGAACAGAACCACCATCGCCCGGCTGATGGCGAAAGACCTGAGCACGGACTGAAACATAAAGTAAACCTCTTTGATGAAACGTTTTAGCGAGCCAGGACCGCCGAATTGATGATACTAGAAGCCGGGGCCTTCTTTGTCAATTCACCAGGCCCAGGCACCAGCCACCGGGCCAAAACGGCCGCATCCCATAAAAAAAACCGGCTTAGCAGCCGGCGTCGCAGCCAATATGCGCCTGCTCATTGCTCCAGGACTTTCTCTTCGTGATACTCCTTCTTGAGGTTGACCTCATGGATGTCATGCGATTCGCCCAGCAGATTGCGCGCCGCCAGGATGCCGGTCTTCATCGAGTGATCCATATTGTTGTATTTGTAAGTGCCATACCGCCCCACTATCTCCAGATTGGAAAAGCCGCCAACGTAATCCATTACCTTTTTCAGCGGCTCTTCGTAACCCAGCTCATACATGGGATAAGCCTTGGGCACCCTCACCACAAATCCGTCGATCACCTCTTCCTTCTTGAGGAAGCCCAGGCGCCGGTCGAGGTCGGCGATCGTCAGGTCGATCAGTTCCCGGTCGTCCATGGTCCAGATGCTGTCTCCCTCGAAACAGAAATACTCGGCCACTATCGAGCTCTTGCCCTCCGGAGCCATGTCCACGCTCCAGTTCTTCGGCTCGTGGACGCGGCCCAGGGTGATCGTCGGATCGTGTATATATATCCAGGTCTGGTCGGTCACCTGGGGCTTGTCGACCATCAGGTTCACGGTGATCAGGTCGCGGTAGCGCAGGCTTCCGGCTGCATGCCGCACATCCTCAGAGGCCTGAGGCCGCATGGCCAGCACCAGCTCGGTAAGGGGCATGCTCGAGCAGAGGCTCTCGACCTCCAGCCGGTAATTGCCCTCGTCAGCCGACTCCACATCAACAGAGGTGATGCGGCCGCCTTCATGATTAACGGCCGCGGCCCTCGACCTCGTCCGCACTTCGTTGCCGCGGGCCTCGATATCTTCGACCAGCCGTTCGCTGATGCGGCCGATTCCCAGCCGTGGATACATGAACTTGTCTATCAGGGTGGCGACCTTGCCGTCCTTCTGCGGGAACAGGGCATCCCTGACCGCCACCCTGAGCGAGAGCCCCTTGATGCGCTGGGCGGCCCACTCGGCGCAAATCCGGTCGCAATCGATGCCCCAGACCTTCTCGGTATAATTTTTGAAGAAAAGCTTGAACAGCTCGCGGCCGAACTCGTTGCTTACCCAGTCCTCCAGGGAGACGATCTCCGGTTTGCGAAACAGATTCCGGATCTTGACAAGGCCATAATCGCCCAGGCACCTGGCGGTGGTCCCGATGCCCATGCCCATCAGCGCGTTGGCTGGAGTCAGGGGGTAATCAAAGTACTTGTCCATGTAGAAGATCTTGCTGGAGCGAGGCACCCAGATGGCCTCATCCCCCAGGATCTGACGGAAAAAATCGTCTATTTCGTCGTCCTTGGTGAAGAACCTGTGGCCGCCCAGATCAAAGCGAAAACCGTCACGAACAATGGTGCGGGAGATGCCGCCCACCTGGCCGCTCATCTCGAGGACGACGGCGTCTTTATGGTTTTCGCTCAGTATAAAAGCAGCGCTTAGGCCTGCGGGCCCGGCGCCGATTACGCAAACGTCGGTGCTTGTCTTGGTCAAATTGGACTCCAGGAATGATCAGTCTGCCCGGAAGGAATCACGCGTCAGCCCCAGTGTGTTTTAATTATAACCACTGGCAAATCAAGGGACAAGAAAGGGAGAAGGGCAATAGATGAGCCCGTAGGTGGGGGGAGGCTAAACTCACAACCTACGGGCTCCCTTTTAGGGCGGAGGCATTCGCCTCCCGTCCTGTAAATGGGTTATACAAAGGAATTATCGACCCCCCGAAATCATTCCTTTAGAATGGATATTATTCTCATATTGGCTTTCGCCGGAGGCTTGTTAGCTGTAGAGTGCTCATGCCATTCGATATCCAACCGAGGAGGAAAAATGTCCGACCGGAAAGACGATAACGGCGCCAGGGGGCCACAGGTGAAAGTCCAGGTTCCTCCCGACGTGCAGCGGGGTGTTTACGCCAACATGGCCCGCGTGAACCATTCCGAGTTCGAATTCTCCATCGATTTTGCCAATGCTGATTTCGCCGGGCAGGACCCTCAGGGAAACATACCCGCAGTGGTGGTGGCCCGCATCATGATCAGCCACGAGTTCATGCCCCACCTGCTGGAGGCCCTTCAGGACAATTACAGCCGCTTCCTCACCCGGCGGGATATCGAAGGCCTGCCGGAGGTCGAGGAGCCGGAAGACTGAGTCGCCGGCAGGGCCTTAAAGACATGCAGCGTCTCATCCTCCGTCACGACCTCCGTCACGTCGGACTCGCCCGGCCTTGAGCGTTAGCCGGTCATCGAGCCGGGAATCCCGGAATC
>JACUUL010000110.1 GCA_014859345.1 Thermoleophilia bacterium | reverse complement strand
TAAACTGAACTTCTTGGAGATACGAGGAATTTACAGAAGAATTTGGACTTGACCCTGAAATTTAATAGCGTAAGAAAAACGGGAATTACTAAGAGAACGTAATAGATAAAATATTGGCTGTCGATTGCGGAGGAGTGCTTGTACGCGACAGTGAGCCACTCCTCCGGTATCGATAGCCCCGGTCTATTCCCCAAAACCATGTGGAAAGCGTCTATGAATGAGTAGTTCAACCCCTGAGGATTGATGATCGGAGACTGGATCGTCTTGGCAAGATTATTGGCGCTCCACGCACCATAATGACGGTAATTAAAAATCAACCACGGGACAATGGGTATTACCGCCAGACTGAGGGAGCCGACAGCAGTGGGCAATAATTTCCTCAGATCTCTCCTCTTCAGATAATGCCGCACGATTACAATGACAAGAACCGGTAATAAATACAATAGAGTCAGATGCGTGAGTGAAGCTGCCGCAAAGGTCAGCCCGGCTGCCAAGAGTAAAAGATTATCTTCACTTCTATCAAATTTAACCAGTAGCCAGATAAACAATAAAGCAATTGGGATAGTAAGTGCCGCGTTAGATATTGTGATACTTCTCAGCAACACCCCGGGTAGCAAGAAAAAATTTAATCCCATCGAAAAAGGAAAAAGGGGTTGTCTGTAATGAGCCTTCGCTACGCCCCACAGGAGAAAAATGCTCCCAAGCAACAACAAGAAATCAAACCCGCGAAGCAGATATACCTTGTTCATGTAATCGTCGCTGAAAAAAAAGAATGGCACCGCCAAAATGTAATAAAGCGGAGGTTGAAAGGCCTCATAGGCCTGCCCGCCGATACCGAGTTTAGCAGGATCTGAGGATGACTTCTCAGGATAGATCTTTTCCGAAATTGATAGAACTTCCGTGGTTACTGGATCCCTTCCCAGTACAGGCAGCCGATGCTCTTCTGCGACGTATTGGATGTAAGTAAAATGGGCGCCCTCGTCTATAGGACTCCAAACTGGAAACTTGATAAGAAGGGTGACTGCGATGACCAGTATTGTCCCTATTTGTAAAGCGACAAACAGGCGTAAGAGAAATTTAACGCTCATGTCTATGCAAGCGCACGTATGAGACTGAGGGCAGGAGTTTAGACATTGTGTCAGCCGGCTATCAAGTTATGAAGGCAAATCCCTGGCCAGTGAGTATCACTGACCTGGTACGATATGTAACTCATAGGCGGCACCGGTCTGAGCCTTTGCTTAAGGCGCCACAATTCCCACAACGAGAAAAACTGCCAGCAGGGCAGCTAATAATCCGAGCAAAGAATATTTAATTTTTCCAGCAGCCTTCATGACCATCAACCCCTATCCGCCATTTGCGGGGCATATTTGCCTGAAAGAAACTGTAAGAAAGCGCCCGCAAAATGTCAATAGATGTTGGGACGAAGACCAGGGCATTCGTGTGACGCAAAGAGGAAAAAGCTTTGCGGAAGGCGTAGGAATCGAACCTGTCAACGACGCAGGGGTTTAACTGCGTGTCCGCCGCCTACCGGTTTTGAAGTTGGGTGGGAAGACAACTGGGGTAACTGGGTCCGCAAGTCGGGCAGGCACGGCTACAGCTGCGGCACTCTGTTTAATACCAATGCCACCGTTTATTATCCATCTGAAAATGTCACCCTTACTAATGCCAGAGTGGCGTCTTATACAACGATTGGTGGCGACAGCGGCGGATCCATACACAATGGCCCCAAGGCAATAGGAATTGTATCCGGTTACTTCACCGATGGGTCTGGGTCCATCTACTCCCACATCGACTACGCAATAGCAAATCTGGGAATTTGGGACTACCTACCTTAAGGGATGATATG
>JACUUL010000109.1 GCA_014859345.1 Thermoleophilia bacterium | reverse complement strand
CACGGACCGGCACCGCGTGGCATGATTTGGAACGGAAACGTTGACTCCCCACAACAACATAGAATTCACCATCATCACCGGCCTCTCGGGCGCCGGCAAGTCCCACGCCATGGCCGCTTTCGAGGACGCCGGATATTTCTGCATCGATAACCTGCCGCCGCGCATGATCCAAGCCGCCGCCGACCTGTTCTCTCTGGAAGGCAGCAAAGTCGAGCGGGTGGCAGTGGCCAGCGACGTGCGGGGCGGCCAGTACTTCGATGAACTCGACCAATGCCTCACGGAATTGGACGATAAGGGCATCCCCTACCTTCTGCTTTACCTGGAGGCTTCAGACGAAGCGCTCATGCGCCGGTTCAAGGAGACCCGCCGGCCGCATCCACTGGCGAACGGCAGAACCCTGCTGGAGGGCATCCAGCAGGAGAAGGAGATGCTCAAGAAGCTCAAGGAGCGCGCAGACTGGGTCATCGACACCACCAGTTCCAATATCCATCAGCTCAGGGCCAATATCGTCAGCAAGATTGCCCCGGGCGGCAAGACCGAGTTAATCGTCACGTTAATCTCGTTCGGATTCAAATACGGGACGCCTCTGGACGCCGACCTGGTGTTCGATCTCAGGTTCCTGCCGAATCCTCAATACGATCCCCAGATGAAACCGCTTTCCGGCATGGACAAGGCGGTTAGCAAGTACGTCATCGAATCCGCCCCCGGCAAGGAATTCTTTCAGAAGCTGGAGGACATGTTCGACTTTCTGCTGCCGCTCTATCAGGCGGAAGGAAAATCCAGCCTGGTCATCGGCGTGGGCTGTACCGGCGGCCGGCACCGCTCTGTTGCGGCCGCTGAATACCTGGCAGTGCGCCTGCGAGACAACAAGGGAAAATATTCAGTGACCACCCGTCACCGGGACATCGGCAAGTAATGGTGGCGGCACCCAGCGGGAATCCTTCCATAGTCGCGCTGGGCGGAGGGACCGGCCTGTCCACGCTCTTAAGCGGCCTCAAGCATCACACATCCAGCCTCGCCGCGATAGTCACCATGGCCGATGACGGCGGCAGCTCCGGCCGGCTCAGGCGGGAGATAGGCCTGCTGCCGCCGGGCGATATCCGCAATTGCCTGGTGGCTCTGGCCGATGATGAGTCATTGATGGGGCAGCTCTTTAAATACCGGTTTGACGAAGGCCAGCTGGCCGGCCACAGCTTCGGCAACCTCTTTCTGGCGGCGCTGGCCAAGGTGAGCGGCGACTTCGAGGAAGCGGTGCGCCTGGCGGCAAGAATCCTGGATTCCCGCGGGACAGTTTTGCCGGCTTCCCTGGACATGGTTTCGCTAACCGCTGAGATGCAGGACGGAAGGATAATGTCGGGCCAGTCATGCATCTCCAGCTCCCTGCAGTCGTGCCGGAGAATCTGGCTGGAGCCCCGGCAGGCCAGCCCTACCAGCGCCGTCCTCGAAGCCATCGCCGGCGCGGACCTGATTGTCATCGGCCCCGGCAGCCTGTTCACCAGTGTCATACCCCTGTTCCTTGTTCGCGGCATTCCGGAGGCGGTGGCGGCCGCCCCATGTCAGAAACTTTTTGTGATGAACGTGATGACCCAGCCATGCGAGACGCTGGGCTTTTCCGCCGCCGATCATCTGAAGGCCCTGAACGCCCATGCCGGAGCAAAAGTGGTGGATACGGTGCTGGTCAACACCACGGAGCCGCCTGCCGAGATTGTCGCGGCCTACCGGACGGAAGGCGCGGAGCCGGTGCGACTGGATTACGAGAAGCTGGCCGGGATGGATGTGCGGGTCCTGGTAGCCGACGTGGGTTTCGCCCGGGGCGACTACTTCCGCCACGACAGCTCCAGGCTGGCGGCAGCGATAATGTCGTTGCTGGAAGCCCACCAGCCCCGGTAAA
>JACUUL010000055.1 GCA_014859345.1 Thermoleophilia bacterium | reverse complement strand
CCGGCAGGCCCACGGCCAGCCGCCTCTGACCATGTCGGTTCCGCTGTATAACGCCGCCAAGGGACACAGTTACGACATGGGGGCGCGGCGGTATTTCGCTCACAACACCCCCGAAGGCGTGACTCCATGGGACCGGATCAGGGCCGCAGGATATGGATACAACACCCACCTGGGGGAGAACATCGCGGCCGGCTCCGACTCGGCGCAGGTCGTCTTCGACGCCTGGCGCAGCTCAGCCGGCCATAACGCCAACATGCTCAGCGCCAACTACCGCGCTATCGGAATCGGCAGGTATTATGTTCCCGGCTCGCCCTACGGCTACTACTGGACTACCGATTTCGGGGGCATTTCAGTAGACAATACTCCTCCCACGGTATCCATAACTAATCCCGGCGGACCTTATGCCGACGGCATTGTCAATTTCACTGCCAGCGCCACCGACAATGCCGGAATATCAAAAGTAGATTTTTATATAAACGACCAGCGGGAGCATTCTGACAGAACTGCTCCATACAGCTACGCCTGGGACACCACGGGCCTGTCCGGCAATCACGGTTTACGAGTAGTGGCTACCGACACAGCCGGCCTGACCAGCCAGGCCACCGTTCAGGTCACAGTAAGTCCGCTGGTACCAACTGACAGTTATTATTTCACCTGGTACGACCAGTCGACATCAGACTTGAGGAACTGGGTGCTGATGGTCAATCCGGCTACCGGCCAGGCAACAGCGCGGGCCGCCGCTCTGGTGGGAGGCATCAGCCAGTTCGATCGCGAGCTGGCCGCAGGCGCACCGGCGGCAACGCCTCAATTTCCGGGAATCATGGGTGGTCCAGTAGCTGTAAACGCCACCGGGCCGCTGATCACCAGCCAGAGGGTCCTCTATAAAAATTCTTTCAACGAAATTCCCGGAGTGCGAAAAGACGATCTCGAAAGCGTTTACTACTTCACCTGGTATGATTCGAATCCGGCCAACGGCATGCGGGGAGCCTGGATTCTAATCGGCAATCAGGGCAGCACCACCGCTCAGGTGGAGGTCTACATCGGAGGCGCCCTGAAAGGAACATATTCGGTGCCGGCTGGAGGCAAGGTAACTCCCAGCTACGCGAATACGACTGGCGGTCCGCTAAAAGTGATATCCACTAACGGCCAGCCGCTCATAGTCAGCCAGCGAATTCTTTACCTGAACTCTTTCAATGAGGTGTTAGGGGTGCCCGGATCCAGACTCGGAAGCGAATACGATTTCACGTGGTACGACAGCAGACGCGAGAATTATATGAAAGGCAACTGGATTCTTATTTCCAACCAGGATTCGGGCAGCGCCACAGTAGAGGTATTCATCGGCGGCAGAAGGATGGGCACCTACAACATTCCGGAGGGGGCCACGATCACGCCCCAGTATGAGGGGGTAATGGACGGCCCTGTCAAGGTAATTTCCACCAACGGCAAGAAACTGATAGTCAGCCAGCGAATCCTGTTCAAGAACAGCTTCGAAGAGTTTCAGGGGTTGACCGCCGCGGACAGGGGCACCGATCTCTGGTTCACCTGGTACGATTCCAAGCGGGGCAACGGTATGAACGGCAACTGGATACTGGTCTCCAATCAGGGAAACTCTACCGCAAACGTGAATGTCTATCTGGGCAGTTCACTGCTTACGCAACTTTCGCTGCCTGAGGGCGCCAACATCCCGCTCACATTCCAGGACGCCATGGGCGGCCCGGTCCGGGTCCTCTCTACCAATGGCGTTCCGATAATGGCCACGCAGCGGGTTCTCTATGTGGACAGTTTCAACGAGATAGGCGGAATGCAGCTGCGTTAGGAAGATAGCTTGAGCGTTTTTTGCCAGAGCCGCGCGAGGCCGGTTAACGATTCTTAACTTGACTGGCTATTGACCTTGGGAGAATATCAGCAGGACTGCTGACCTTGCGGAAGATGACCGAGATTCACCCGAGATTCACGAACGGAGCAAAAACATGGTAGCGGGGGCAGGATTTGAACCTGCGACCTTCGGGTTATGAGCCCGACGAGCTACCAGACTGCTCCACCCCGCGTCACCGGCGATAATTATAGCATAATTCTTTTCAGTCATAATATCTGACTTCCCCTGGGGACCTGATTAAAAAATACGCCGTGTTGCAGGTGTTTTTTTAGTGCTTCTTTAGATGGATTGTTCCAATGCCGATATGGTTGGGTACAGCATGAAAGTGTTCAATGAACGACAATTCAGACTTATAATTCGCCTTGCGGTATCAACGCTTGCCGGCCTCCTGATCGCGATTCTCCCCGCAGCCGCCTCGGGACAGACGGTTCCCTTGGCCATGGAGGCCGAAACCCGCGCCCATCTCGATAACCTGCAGACGCAGGCGGATGCCCTAAAGAAGGAAGTCGATGCGCTGGGCAGCGAACTCGAAATCGTGGTGGAAAGGCATAACGGCACCAGGATCGAGCTCGAGACCCTTACGAAGGAACTCGCAGACAGCCGCGCCAGGCTCGAATCGATGCGGATGGAACAATACGCGCAGGAAAAGATCCTCACCGATCGCCTCAAATCGATATACAAGGCAGGCGATATCAATTTTCTCAGCATCCTCTTAAGCAGCAACAGTTTCAGCGACCTCATGGGACAGGCACGCTACATGGCCAAGATCAGCGAGCAGGATATCAAGCTGGAAACTGAGTACCGGGCGCGCACGGATGAGATGGCAGCCGTGACGGATGAGATCGACCGCCAGCGCGCCCTGCAGCTGCGCCTGGAGAAAGCTCTGGCGCAGCAGGAGGAGCAGATCGAGGCCAAGATTGACGAGCGCCAGCAAAAACTGGATTCGGTCGATGCCCAGGTCAGGGAGATCCTGGACCGGGAAGCCGAACGCCAGCGCGCGGAGCAGGCCCGTCTCAGAGCGGAACAGGAAGCGCTGCTCTCCGAGCTGCAGATCACCGACGCCATCCAGGCCCAGGTAGTGCAAACGGCGTTGCAATATCTGGGCGTACCCTACGTCTGGGGCGGTGAAAGTCCTGCAGGTTTCGACTGCTCGGGCCTTACCCTTTATGTCTTCGCCCAGCATGGGGTTAATCTGCCTCATTATGCCGCTTCCCAGTATAAACTTGGGGCACCGGTGCCAGATAATCAGCTGCAGGCGGGCGACCTGGTCTTCTGGGGACCCGGACACCCCCATCATGTCGGCATGTACATCGGCAACGGCAAATACATTGAAGCACCAACATTCGGTGAAGTAGTCAAGATTTCGAAGCTTAATGTCAATGACGCCAATTATGCCGGCGCCCGTCGTTACCCCTTGCGGGCCAAGTCGGTATAGAATTGCTTTCGAGAGGGTTTGCGGTTAAAAAGATCTGACCCCTGATTTTCGTGAGGGAGGCAGGCTTGTTGCTGATAATCGAGGTGCTGGCGGTAATTGGCGCGATTCTTGTTCTAACGCTCAGCGCGATACTTCTGCTGCGAAATGCAATCGGATTCGGCAGGACCGTCCGGAGCGTGGCGGCCGATGTAGAACCCCGGGCTCTTCACATCATGGAGCAGGCAGACGTTGCCCAGCGCCGCGGCCTTGCCATCAACGATGGACAGAACCGGCTGATGAGCAGGCTCCTTAAGCTCAAGGTTTCTCTTGGTAAGTTGAAGGTGAGTATCTCCGCCGGCAGGGATGCCTGGGAACCTGTCGCAAAGGTACTGCGTTACGTCGGACTTTAGATCCCGCCCGCTGGTTCCATCTTATCCTGCTGCTGCGGATACGTTAAGGCGGGGCTCGGCTTCCACCAGCTGTCTGGTGTACGGGTGTGCCGGATGATCCAGAACCCTTTCCGCCGGGCCGCGTTCCACCACAGCCCCCCGGCGCATCACTATCAGCTCATCAGCCAGCCGGCGGACCAGAACCAGATCGTGGGCGATGATCATCAGCGCCAGGTTCCATTCCCGGCGCAGCCTCTCCAGCAGGCCGGCTATCCTCATCTTGACGTGTATATCCAGGGCCGACGCCGGCTCATCGCAGATGAGCAGTTCCGGCTCCAGCGCCAGGGCCCTGGCGATGACCACCCGCTGTGCCTCACCGCCGCTAAGCTGATGCGGATAACTTCCGGCTATCTCTTTCGAGAGTCCTACTTCGTCCAGCAATCGATAGACGCGCCCGCGAGCATCGCCCGAGCCAGCCGGGAGGCCATGGACACGGAGAGGCTCGGCGATGATACTGGCCACTTTCATTCGCGGATCCAGGCTGCCGGGGGCGTCTTGCCAGATCATTTGCGCCTTCCGGGCGCGCAGCCTCCTGTTCTTTATCCGGGCGGCTGTAAATCCGTCCAGCTCCACCTCTCCCGATGTCGGCTCTTCCAGTCCGGCGGCCAGCCTGCCCAGAGTGGTCTTGCCAGCCCCGCTTTCCCCGATTACGCCCAGAGTCTGTCCGGCTTCCATGCTCAGGCTGATCCCGGTTAAAACCTCCGCGGCGGCCTTTTCGGGACGCAGGAACCTGCTTAAGGAAACCGGTCCGGTTCGGGCGTAGATCTTACCGGCCTTCTTAATCCGCAGTATCGGCGATGGCTTTCCTGCCGTCTTCTCTTTTGCTTTTCTCTCTAAAGGTCCGCTCTGCGCCGTCCTGGAGGCCTCTCCCGCGTCCCGTCCCGCAGCCGCCGCTTCTCCCCTCGAGGCAGCTTCCCAGACAGATATGAGTCCGGCGGTGTAAGCGTGGACCGGATTATTAAGAACCACGGATGCATCCCCCTGCTCTACCACACATCCATCTTTCATCACCAGTATCCGGTCCGCGATGCCGGACACAAGGGCCAGATCATGTGATATAAAGATCATCGCCACCCCTTGCGACCGCTGGCGGCCGCTGAGCAGGTCCATTATCTGGGACTGGACGGTGGTGTCGAGTGAACTCGTGGGTTCGTCCGCTATCAGCAACCTGGGACGGCAGGCCAGAGTCGCGGCGATCGCGGCCCGCTGGCAAAGTCCGCCACTGAGCTGATGCGGATAGGGCGCCGAAGCCAGCAGCGCTTCGTCCAGGCCCATCTCCGTGAGAATTCTCCCGGCCTCGACGAGCGCCGCGCCCCGGCCGATTGATTCGGGATTGTGATGCCTGACGGCGCCGGCCACCTGGCTGGCTACTTTCAGGGACGGATCGAGCGAGCCCGCCGGATCCTGGAACACCACCCCGATTCCCGAACCCCGGACACGGCAGAGTTCCCTTTCATCCAGAGCCAGGAGCTCAACGCCGTCAAAAAAGATCTCTCCCGACAGGCTGCTGGCGCTTCTGTCGATAAGACCGGCCAGCGCCAGTGCCAGGGTTGATTTTCCGGCCCCTGACTCACCAATGACGCCAAGCGTGACTCTCTGATTCAGGGCGAAGCTGACTCCGCTGACCGCGGCCTTGACAGAGCTGGCGCCATGCCTGACAGACAAGTTTTTGACTTCCAGTAGCGGCTGCATGCTAGCCCGCGGTCCTCGACGCCCTGGGGTCAATCGCCCGGGTAAGCGCGGCTCCCAGCAGGATGAAAGCCAATGTCGTCAGCGTTACCGCAACTCCTGGGACAATGGCAAGCCAGGGAGCACTGTCAAACTGGCCGATTGATTCCGCCAGCATCAGGCCCCAACTGGGATGAGGACGCTGCACTCCCAGGTTGATGAAACTCAACCCGGCTTCCGCCAGGATCGCGCCGGCCACAGCCAAAGCCGAGTAGGCAGCCAGCGGTGATATGGAGTTTGGCAGGACGTGGACAAAGAAGATACGGCCCTCCCCCGCGCCCAGCCCTTGGGCCGCTTTGACATATCCCATCTCTTTTGTTGATAAAAGCGACGATCTGAAGATCCGGGCGAAGATGGGCCACCCGAAAAACGCGATAGCCAGAAACACATTTCTGACACCCGGGCCCAGAACCGCCATGATGGCGACAGCGCCGACAACAGCGGGAAAGGATAAAAAGATATCGGCTGCGCGCATGAGCAGCGGATCGATGAAGCGGCCGCTGTATACGGCGGCCGAGCCAACTGTCACGCCCGCGGCCAGGGCCAGGCCAGTGGCAACCAGCCCCACCAGCAAGGAAGTGCGCGCCGCCCACAGCGTGCGCGACAGCTGATCGCGCCCGTGGAGGTCAGTGCCGAGGACATGGCCGCTTCCGGGAGGCGCCAGAACCTGGTCATAATCGGGAGCTATGGGATCAGCCAGGGGCAGCAGGGGCACCAGCAGGGCAGTGACGACAATCGCCAGAATCATCAACCCGGCCAGGGGACCCAGGCCTGTCTCGCGGAACCGGCCCCAGAGGTCCTTGCCTCCGGCAACCGGGCCCTGCGCCGGAGCCGGCCCCCATGCTTTTGGAGGAATCTCCCGGCTAGCCATCCAGGGCCCTCCCCATCCTGAGCCGGGGATTCAAGACCCGGTACAGGATATCCACCAAAGAGTTCAGGACCACGAACAAGGTCACCATGACGATCACGGCGCCCAGCACAAGCGGCACATCGCGAGTCTGGGCAGCGAAATAGGTCATCCGCCCCAACCCGGGCCAGGCAAATACTATCTCCGTGATCATGGCCCCGCCCAACAAAGTGCCAAAATCGACGGCGAGCAGCGTGGCGACTGGTCCAAGCGCGTTTCTGGTTCCGTGTCTGAGCATTGCCTGCCGGTGGGTAAGTCCCCGGGAACGGGCTGCCAGAAAATACAGCTTTCGCATCTCGGTTTCCAGGGCAGCCCTCATAAGCGCGCCAACGATGATCACCTGGCCGGCGGCGAGGGTGACGGCCGGAAGCACCAGGTTGACGGGGTTGTATCCCCCCAGGCCTGAAAGAGGCAGGATGCCCAGACGGCTGGCAAAGATGTATTGCAAAAGCATTCCCAGGAAGAAAACCGGGGTAGCCATGAGTACTGCTCCCGACAATGCCGAAGCGGTATCCCAGCGGATCGAGCGCCGGCCCGCCATCGTCATTCCCCATCCGATCCCAACGACGGATTCCAGAAGCAATGCTGCTCCAGCCAGATAAGCGGTGGCCGGCAGATAATCGCCGATCACGCTGCTGACGCTGCGGTTGAGTTGGTACGAAGTCCCCAGGTCCAGATGGAGAAGGCGCCAGAGGTAACGCCCGTACTGCACCCACAGTGGCCGGTCCAGCCCCAGTTCCCGCCTGAGATTCTCCAGTGATTCCGGGGTCGCCCTGATTCCCTGGATGGCCTGGGCCGCGTCTCCCGGCACCAGTAGGTAGATGACCACGAAAAGCAACGTAACGGCGCCCAGGAGTACCGCCAGCATCGAAAGCAGACGGATGAGAATGAAGCGGAATATCTGCATCGCCGGCCGCCTCGTTAATTGAGGTGGAGGAGCGCCGAAGCCTGCCAGCCCCGGCAAGCTGTTGCCTGAATACTGGCCTGGATGGCCTTCGCTTTGAGGAAGACTCTCAACCGCGCGTGGGCCGGCGCCCCTCCCTGTTGATTCGTTAACTTTCCGACACGGTAATCTCGTTAAGCGCCAGGTCTCCGAGCGGTGTATGCACGAAACCGGTCACCCGGGGCGCGAACACCATGACATCCTGGCGAAAGAATACCGGAATCAGGGGCGCGTCCGCCAGTATCAGCCGTTCGGCGTCATTGTAATCCCTGATCCTGTCATTCTCATCCAGGGTCGAGCGGGCCCGTTCAAGCAAACTGTCCACTTCCGGATTGGCGTAGCCAAAAACATTCTGTCCCTGATCGGATTTAAACAGGGGATAGAGGAACGTGTCAACACTGTTGTAGTCAGCCTGCCAGCTGATGATGAAGAACTCAAGTTCACCCCCGAGCATCTGTTCGAAAAAGACGCCTGATTCCAGGCCCGTCAGCTCGACTTGCGCTCCAACGGCGGCCAGGTTGGCCTGGATCGCCTGGGCCACGTCGGCATTGGGGCCCTCCATGCGATACGCGAGATTTATGGGCGGCAATCCGTCACCCTGTGGATAACCCGCCTGAGCCAGGAGTTCCGCCGCCGTCTCCGGATTGTAATCGTACGGCATGGCGAACTGCTGGTGACCAGGCATGGCTCCAGGGACGATGCCATCGGCCGGATCAGCCTGACCCTGAAGCACAGTCTCGGCTATAGTCTGCCGGTCAACCGCCCAGATGAGAGCCTGGCGGAGACTGACGTTATCCCTCCAGGGGTCCATATCCAGATTAAAGGCGACAAACCCCAGAGCGTTGACCTGTCCTTCAAACAGATTGACAGAGGTGTCATCTTTAAGCGCTTCCGCTTGCCCCGGAGGAATGCTCTTGATGGCATCGATATTGCCGGCCTTCAATTCCGCCAAAGCAGTGGCCGCACTGGGGATGATCCTCATCGTGACTGTATCCACCTTGGCCCTCTCCCCATAATAATCAGGATTTATCTCCAGGGTGACATGATCGTTGGGCTGCCATTCCTTAAACTTGAAGGGACCATTGCCCACGGGATTTTCAGAAAAAGCCGTGGCTCCCATTTCCACCTCTTCCTGCGGCACCGGCGCGCAGACCGGATGACCCAGGAAAGTGACGAACTCGGCCAGCGGAAATTCCAGCGTGACCTTAAGCGTGTAATCATCGACCGCGTCCACACCCTCCAGGGCCGTAGCCTCGCCGTCTGCCAGGGCTACTGCCCCCCTGATCGGTTCCATGATGGTCAGAGCCATAGGCGACATGGTGGCCGGATCCAGCGCCCTGGTCCATGAGTAGACGAAATCATGGGCGGTAAGCTCCCGGCCGTTGGTGAATTTTGTTCCCTTCCTCAGGTGGAAGGTGAATTCGGTCGCGTCGTCGCTGATGTCCCAGCTTTCGGCAACCGCCGGCTTTACTTGCCCGGTTTCCGAGTCGTAGCCGACCAGGCCATCGAAGAGATACCTCGTTATGTTGACGCCGACGGCTTCGTCCGCAAGAGCCGGGTCTATCGCGGTGGGCTCGGAAAGCTCGGCATAGGTGAAGACTGATGAATCCGTAGCACCACATCCCGCGACAACCATTAATATTGCTGTCAGCAAGACCGCCAGGGACACCGGGACCCACTTTACCTTCTTCATACATAATAAGCCCACGTTTCCTCCTACCGTTAGTTATCACGGAACCGAGTCGCCAGGCAGGCTGGCGGCGCGCCTGTACCGGCCGTCCACCTCGAATTCTGACCCTCAAGGGTTGGCACCGGTAGGTGCTGTAGCAAATGGAGGCTCGAATACGACGTTTCGGCTATGTAATATTTAACACTTCAGGGCTTTAATCCTTTTTAACTCAAGATAAATAGTTGCCTTTCTCCCGGATGGCAGGCTTTTCTGCTTCGCTGCCGAATATATAATATTACCGTCTTTTCTGTCCAAATGGACGGGAACGAACGGTTTAGTCGTTGTCAAGGTCCGGAGTTCATAGTAGAATTGACCTCAAAGCGGCCCGGAGCCGGCCAGTAACTACAAATACAGAGGTTAAGTGGACTCTATCTCCCTGGAAGAATTCTTCTCTTCCCCCCACGACGGCTCCCCCGGGGTCCAGCTGCACCTTTACCGCTTTCTTCATCTGCTTGCTTCCCGTGAGTCCCTCGGTTCCACTCTGACTCCCTATTCCTATCACGGCGCCAAAAAACTGGCGTCACGGCTGGGATTAGTCACTCCAGAACGCCTCGAGGCGCTTTTCCAGAATGTCGGCCTGGGGAACTTAAAGACCGAGACCGGTCAGGAATGGCTGCGGATAACCGTCACCGGCGGACCCGCCGCGGCAACTTTTTTTGCCGATGCCGGAAACGGCCCCGCGGCCCCGGCTTATGCTGGCCCTTCTCCCGGAAACATGGTTGAAGCCGGTGGCTGTGGCCTGGAACACGGGCTGATCGATGGCGCTTTGGAGCTGATTACCGGCCTGCCGGTGGCCACAAAAGAAACACGTTGCTGGAGCCGGGGAGACGGCTGCTGTGTCTTTGAAGCCGCGATGGAACCCGGTGGCCGCTGGTTTTCCCCGAGAGGAGGAACCGGATTCCGAGAGTTTGGCGAGGGCGCCCGACACCGGCCCGTTGCCGAAGCCGGCATTGAGGGATCTTTATTTCCAGGCTCTCCGGCAAATCATGGGCCGGGCATACGCGACTTGGATGCCGTTTTGTCCGGACATGCCGGAGCCAGAATGGGGCAGCGCGCCTGGTTTCTGGATCTCACCGGCAGGGAGCTGGCCAGATCCAGAAGGCACGGCCTGGAGGTATCATTGCTCTACATAGATCTCGATGACCTGGGCGATATAAATCTTTCGCGCGGCCGCACGGCTGGAGACCAGATCATCAGCTCCGTCGCCTCCGCCCTGGGCAGAAGCTGCCGACTGGAGGACTATCTATGGCACCATGGGGAGGACGAATTTGCCGTTGTTCTGGCAGAAACCGGACCGGGCAACGCCCGGGCTGCGGCAGGCCGGCTGATCACGGAAATTCGTGCCGCTGCCGAATACGTTGATTTCGCGGTCAAGGTATCGGCCAGCATTGGTTTTTCCACTTTCCCCGCAAATGCCCAAAGCCTGAGCGATCTATTTTCCAGCGCCCGCACCGCGCTCTATCTGGCCAAGTCAAAAGGCAAGGGTGTGATCGAGCACTCCGACAAGAAGCCGTCAACAGAAGAGCAGCACCTCGAGACGGGTGATCCTGAAGAGACCTTCCCGGCCCCCCGGAAACGGCCATCCTTCAGGGCCTGGCAGTCTGCACAGGGCTCGGAACCTTCCCGTGAACGGTGCCCTGCGGACCTGTCCTCTTTCAGGGAGCGGACGGGTGAAAAGCCTATAGGGCGCGAGAAAGGGGGCCGCGAGGATGCCGAACCCGAAACTCCCGCGGACGCCGGGTCCTATTCCGTGGTGATCGCCTCCGTCAGCCCCTTGCTCCTGTCGGGAATGAGGCAGGTGATGGCGGAATCCGCTGAGATGGAAATAGCAGGCGACCTTACCGACCCTTCCAGGCTGTCCCTGGTAACCAGGGACATCAGGCCGGATATCATCTTTACCGACAAAGCCATGGCCCTGGCCAATGATTTCGCGGTTCCACGCCTTCTGGAAACTGAAAACCTCCCCTGTAAACTGGCTGTCTCCGTTCCCGAAATCGACCAGGATATAATAAAGCTGGCGGCCGGCTTCCCTGTCGGTGGGATATTTTTGCAGAATTCTTCCGCTCAGGAGGTGGTGGACGGCATCAACAGGATTTATCAGGGCCGTACGGTGTTGCCCAAACAGGTCCAGGATGCCATCAAGAGCCTCAAGAAGAACCGGAGGCTTCTCCGTGAGCTGTCTGATCGGGAGATCGAGGTTCTCAGGCTGGTGGCCGAGGGCAAATCCAACTCCCAGATTTCCAAAGAACTCTATATAACCGTCAATACCGTCAGGTTTCATCTGGCCAACATCTATCAGAAGCTGGGGGTCGCAAACCGCACCGAGGCCGCCAACTATTA
>JACUUL010000108.1 GCA_014859345.1 Thermoleophilia bacterium | reverse complement strand
TGGTAGCGCATAGGGGATTCGAACCCCTGCTACCGGCGTGAGAGGCCGGCGTCCTGGGCCACTAGACGAATGCGCCTAAAGAGGAACTGGGTGCGGAAAAAGCCCGAAGCAGCAGAATAGATTTTAACAACCAAACCCTTAACTTCCAACCTGCGATTTTCAAACGGCGACGTCCCTCCTGTCGAACTGCCAGGCCGCCGCCGCCGTGCTCAGGAAAATAACCGCCGCCAGCACGGCGATATCGCCCCAGGCGAAGTCCAGGCTGTGCAGATAGCGGTAGGGATCCCAGTAATCAAAAATCGACAGGAAATGCACATTGGCGACGGTCTCGTTGATCCTGGCCAGAATATCGAGTGCGTAGGAGAAGATCACAAAGCCAAGTGAAGCCGAGATCGCCCGGCCGCGGCTGGAGAAGAGGACCGAGAAGAAGAACGTGACCGAACCGATGGCGGCGATAAACAGAAATTCCTGCACGGCCAGCGCCAACATTCCGGCGTGATTGAGATCGCCGCCTACCAGAGGAGCTCCCAGGGCGATGGGGATCAATGCCGCCGCGATCAAGAGCAGTAACCCCAGGGCAAAAAAGAGCTGACGGGACAAAAGCACGGCCCGCCGCGTTATAGGCTGCGCCAGCAGAACTTCCATGGTACCTTTCTCTATCTCGGCGGAGATGGCGGCGGTAGCGATACTGACCGCGAAGGCAATCATTATTATGAGCCACATGCTGTTGAAATACTCGATCACCAGGAATCCATCGAATGTCGTTATCTGAAGGGCCTCGCCGCCGAAAGCCTGGCGAAGGCTCTCCGGGTATTGCTCCCAGAGCTGTTCCAACAGCTCGACGCTTTCGCTTACAGCCGGCCAGATGGCCAAAATGAAAATCCCGTAAGCGGCCAGGCTCAAGGCATAGACAGCGAGAGTTATCCGCCTGTCGGCGAAACCGCGTCTAAGCAGATTCAGGCTCATTCGCGTCTCCCGCGGGTCCGTAGAAGCTCAGGAAGAAATCTTCGAGGCTGGGCTGGGTAAAAGTCATGTCTTCGATCCGATAGCGGGCTACCTGCTTTACCAGGGCATCGATTTCGCCTCTGACGGTTATGCGCAGACGGTTGTCGAGCTGACGCACGTCGATAACCTGTGGCAGCTTTTCGAACTCCGTTGCCGCCACTGCGTCGGCGAAGGTCACGTCCATGTGACGGATCTTGTTTTGCCTGAGTTCCTCGATAGACCGCACATCCACCAGCAGTCCCTGCCTGACGATACCCACCCTGTCACAGACCCGCTCCACTTCCGACAGGATATGAGAAGACAGGAATACAGTCCTGCCCCGGTCTTTCGCCTCAGCCAGAAAAGAATAGAAATTCTGCTGCATCAGGGGATCAAGGCCCAGCGTGGGTTCGTCCAGGATCAGGATCTCCGGATCGTGCATCATGGCCATCACAATGGCGACCTTCTGGCGGTTTCCCCGTGAAAGTGCCTTTACCTTCTTGCCGGTGTCGAGCTCGAGTCTTTCGATCAGCAATCCACGAAGCGGATCCGGTCCGGGGCGGAAGCGGTCGATATAATCCAGCAGTTCAGAAACCCGCATGTTCTCGTAAAGGCTTACGTCTCCGGGAATGTTGCCCACGTGCAGCTTGATCTTGACTGACTGTGTCCAGGTATCCATGCCCAGAATCCTGGCCTGGCCGCGGGAAGGCCTTATGAACCCCATCAGCAGACGTATGGTAGTAGTTTTTCCGGCACCGTTTGGGCCCAAAAAACCAAAGATCTCGCCAGACTTCACGTCCAGGTCAAGATCCTCGATGCCGCGGCTTGATCCGTATAGCTTGGAGAGGCCGCGGCATTTGATTGTGGCATTTTCAGCAGGCAACTTTTTGCGGTGATTCCCGGGTTAAGGATGAATACGGTTTCGCCGCTGGCAATTCCAGTCCTTCCGGCCAACATCAACATTCAATCCATGAGGAACGCAA
>JACUUL010000009.1 GCA_014859345.1 Thermoleophilia bacterium | reverse complement strand
TGCCAAGTGGAAGAACAACCCTGTTTTTATTTACCGTAGTTCAGAGCTTCCCTAGATCAGCTTTCGGAATCTGGGAAGAACATTTCCCTGTGAGCAGGAAACCGGCATCTACGTGGGGTTCAACTTTTTTCGAGGAAAATATCACTTGTACCGATGGTTCTTGTATTCCTCACATCGAGCGTTTCTGCTCAACCAGAAACTATATAACGTTTGCCAGTTTGGTGACTTTTACGATCGGCTCTCCGCCTCGGATAGCTTCCAATCATCACCACGCTTGACGAGAAACAGTTTCACGGAGTTTGTTTCTTCCTCGCCGTTTTCCTTTATTGTCACCTCTACCTCGACCCAGGCAACAAGGCCGTCAATCGTTGCCCCATAAAAGTTATTTGTGATCGTTTCCCTTTTTATCGAATAGCTTACGAGTCGATCCGCTATCTGAGGACAGTCTTTGACATATCTATCAGCTAGCTCGGGATAAGTATCATTTACCAAATTGGCTATTTCTTGACAGTTATTTTCTTTTATTAGTTGATACATTTTTTCAACTACCTGCGACGGGGTATCGCGGTTCCCACAGCCAACAATGGCTATAGCCGTTAGGCACACGGCCATCCCTGTTACCAAAATCGATAGCCACCTAACCATGTTGTGTCCCATTCTGATGGTCACCTGCTGTCTTATTCACCGTCTGCGCAATCCTGGCGCTGAACGCCGGCCCATGGTTACTTCCGAGCCTTTGTGTTTTTTGCCGTCGCTTTTGCCAACATGGCCATTTCAACAACCTTATAACGAAGGCGTAATCACCGGCAACAAGTGTTCGTCGCCCAGATCGGCACCCAGTCTGTCCTGTAAATCACAACATTGCCATCGTTCTGGACAAAGAGCCCCCTAACCGGGTTGCCAGCCGGCTGGCGCGCCTCCCGCTCGCTGCGCAGCGACCTCGCCCTCGACGCCCTTGAGATGGCAATCTGGGCACGTTCTTTAATATGAAATGTATTATTTATCTTCGAGTATCAACTAAAGAACAGGCTCAAAGGCTGGGAACCAAAGAAGGCTATTCAATCCCCGGACAAAGGGAAGTCTGCCTCAAATCACGGCGTCCCCAGCTTCAGGAAATGCTCTCACGCATCAGGAAAGAAAAAGACGTGGAAGCGGTTGTAGTCCACAAGATTGATCGCCTTGCTCGAAATATGGAAGACCACATCACCATAAAGGCCGTTCTCAAACGCGCCGGTGCTGGGCTTGTTTCCGTTGTTGAAAATATTGAAGATTCTGCTTCCGGTCATTTGATCGAAGGTATCCATGCACTCATGGCTGAGTTCTATTCGGAAAACTTGGGGATGGAAGTCAGAAAAGGCATGGAGCAGAAAGTTAAACAGGGCGGTTGGCCTTTCAGAGCTCCCATGGGCTACAAAAACGTGAGAATCGGCGGTGACGCCCGCAGGGGGATGGCGAAAACAGAAATTGATCCCGAGACCTCTCCATACATTAAAGAAGCTTTTGAGCTTTATGCCTCGGGAAATTACAGCATTCAGCAGATCAGGGACTTCCTCTTAAAGAATGGCATTGGAAGCAGGCACAAAGAGGGCGAAGCTCTTGCTCATTCTACAGTCAACAATATGCTTGCCAATCGTTTCTATATCGGAGAGATCAAGTTTGACGGGGTCTATCACAAAGGCGCTCAGGAACACCTGATTACAAAGAAACTGTTTAATCGAGTTCAAGGCGTCCTGAAAGTAAATAATGTTGCCGGGGTAAGACACAGGGCTTATGGTCATTACCTGAAAGGCACTCTCTTCTGCGAGACCTGTGGTTCAAGACTTTCAATTGATATGGCTAAAAATGCTTACGCTTATTTTTATTGCCTAGGTCAAAAACAAAGGCACTCTGAGAAAAAGATTGAATGCCATGAAAAATATATTGCAGTTGAGGATATTGAAGCTCAAATGGAAGAGCTATACAAGAAAATCCAAATGCCAAAATCCTGGTCGGAAAAGCTGGTAAAGGGATTCAATGTGAACCGCCCCGGGTTTACCGGAGACTCGGTTGTTTGGGTAACTCTATGATTTCTCTGCTTTCTTGTCCATGATACTCAGCTTCCAGTTCCGCCGGTGGAATGTCGCCTATAGGCTCCAGCAGGCGGCGGTGATTGAACCAGTCGATCCATTCCAAAGTCGCGAATTCAACGTCATCTAAGCTCTTCCAGGGTCCGCGGTTTCGAATCAGTTCCGTTTTGTAAAGGCCGATGATCGTCTCGGCCAGAGCGTTGTCGTAGGAATCACCACGCGAGCCGACCGAGCAGGACACCCCAGCTTCTCCCAGTCGTTCCGTGTACCGAATAGACAGATATTGGCTACCACGATCGCTGTGATGAACAAGGCCTCCCAGATCTTTATCAGAACGTGCCCAGATTGCCATCTCAAGGGCGTCGAGGGCGAGGTCGCTGCGCAGCGAGCGGGAGGCGCGCCAGCCGACGATGAAGCGGCTGTAAGCGTCGATGACGAAGGCCACGTAGACGAAGCCCGACCAGGTGGCGACATAGGTGAGATCGGCCACCCATAGCTGGTTCGGCCTGATTGCCGCAAAGTTGCGCTCCACCAGGTCAGCAGGCCTAGGCGCCAGTTCGTCGGGGACGGTAGTGCGCCGCTTTTTGCCCCTTCTTATGCCTTCCAGCTCCATCTCGCGCATGAGTCGCTCGACGGTGCAACGGGCCACCGGTATGCCCTCGCGGTTTAGCTGCCGCCAGACCTTGCGGGCGCCATAGACGCCGAAGTTGGAGAAGTAGACACGCCTGATTTCGACTTTGAGCTGGTCATCGCGCATTTGCCGTTCTGACGGCGGCCGCGTCTTTGCATCGTAATAGGTCGATGGGGCGATCGGCAGATGCTGGCAGATCGGCTCGACCCCGAAACTTTCCTTATGATCATCAATGTAGACGATCATTTTTTCGGTCGGCGGTCGAGCTCCGCCCCGAAAAAAGCCGCAGCGCTCTTGAGGATCTCGTTGGCACGCTTAAGCTCTTTGTTCTCGCGCCTAAGCAGTTTGAGCTCTTCACGCTCGTCGGTCGTCATGCCCGGAGTGAGGCCCTGGTCGCGCTCATACTGCCTGACCCAGATGCGCAGCGATTCCGGCGATATGTCGAACTTTGCTGAAATCGACAGGATCGCCTGCCACTTCGATGGATACTCTGCTTTGTGATCGAGCACCATCCGCACTGCACGTTCCTTAAGCTCTTTGGGGTACCGCTTTCGTGTGTTCATGGCTCCATCCTCTCAAAATATGGAGCCTCCAGAAAAGTCGGGGCGGTTCACCTTTTATTTTTAGAATTCTCAGGGGTGGTTTACCAATTCTCAGGGGTGGTTTACCGGATCTACCCGGCCCTGTTCTTCCTCACCCCTCACTTGAGCGAGAATCTCGCTGCCTCCCGTGGCGTACATCCTTCTTGCCAGAGCCTGGCCCAGTTCCGCCGCCTTCTCCCAGGAGCCGTCGATGCTGTCGCGCACAAACCGGCTGCCGTCCAGAGATCCCAGGTAGGCGTGCATTGTCAGCCTGCCCCCGGTGATCAGGGCGTGCCCGCCTATCGGAACCTGGCAGCCCCCTTCCAGCTCTTTCATCAGCGCACGCTCTGCCATTACCGCGGCAGCGGATTCGGGATGATTTTCACGCTCGAGCAAATCCAGGATGGCGCGATCGCCGGTGCGGGCCTCGATAACTATCACGCCCTGCCCCACGGCCGGGATCATGTCTGAATCTGAAAAATAAAAGCCGGCCTCGCTTTCCCGCCCGAGCCGCCTGATTCCGGCAGCCGCCAGGATGGTTCCGCTCAGGCCCATTTCCTCGATTTTCCGGATCCTTGTGTCGACATTTCCCCGTATATCAACGATTTCAAGATCCGGCCTCAGCGACAATAGCTGGGACCGGCGCCTGAGGCTGCTGGTGCCAACCTTGCCGCCCGCCGGAATTTCGTCAAGCCCGCGGGCTTTGCCGATGAAAGCGTCCCGGGGATCTTCCCGCGGCCCGTAAGCGGCCAACTCAAGGCCATCGGGCAACTCAGTGGGCATATCCTTGCCACTGTGCACGGCTATGTCGATGGCGCCGTCCAGCAGCTCGTTCTCGATCTCCTTGACAAAGAGGCCCTTGTCCCCGATCCTGGCCAGCGGCGAGTCGAGAATCCGGTCCCCCGATGTGGTAATTTTCTTGATATTTACAGAGAGGCCGACAAATTTTGATTGTATCGACCGGGCCACCTGATTGGCCTGAAAGAGCGCCAGCTCGCTTCCCCTGGTCCCGAGCGTGATTGACTTAACGCTCGGGTTTCTCATCTTTTCCCCTGTCCTGCACCGGTTTTTCCTTGTTCCCTCCGGTATCGCCGGCGCGGCCGGCGCTGCCGTTGAGCCTGAACATCCGCCTCATGGACTCGACATAGAGATATCCGCCCCGCTCATTGGCCGCCTTTTTCAGTTCCACCGTGGGCGAGTGCAGGATCTTCTTGACTATGGCCGCGGCCATGGCCTCGATGCTGCTTCTATCGTTTTCCGACAGATCGCTATCAAATTTCGCCAGAGCCTTGGCCAGCTCGCTTTCCCTGATCTCTTCCGCCTTTTCCCTCATTGCCAGGATAGTGGGAACCACATCCAGGCTGGAGTGCCAGCGCATGAAATCATCGACCTCTTCGGCGATGATATGCTCTGCCTTTCGCGCTTCCTTCTCCCGGGCGGCCGCGTTGTCCTGCGCCACTTCGTTGAGGTCATCGATGTCATAAAGGAAAGCGTTGTACACATCGTTGACGCCGGGATCTATATCCCTGGGAACCGCGATATCGATGAAGAAAATGGGCCGGTTATGCCTTTTCTCCATGGCTTTTTTCACGGTGCCCTTATGGAGGACATAGTGAGGGGCGCCGGTGGAGCTGATGACTATGTCGGCCAGGGGCAGGTAGTCGGCGATATCCTCAAAGGCGACCGGGGTGCCCTCCAGTTTAGCGGCCATCTCCTCGGCCCGGCTATAGGTGCGGTTGGAGACGATGAACTTCGTGACGCCGTTTGAGACAAGATGGGTGGCCGTCAGCTCGGTCATCTCACCTGTGCCCAGCAACAGCACGCTGCGGCCCTCGAGGTCATCGAATACCTTTCTGACCATCTCCACGGCCACCGAGGAAACCGACACCGGGTTCTCGCCGATGCGCGTATCGGTCCTCACCCTTTTGCCTACCTCCAGCGCGTGCCTGAACAGCCGGTTTAACAGCACGCTGGTGGTCTGGTTCTCGTGAGCGGCATGATAGGCCTCCTTGATCTGGCCCAGGATCTGGGCCTCGCCCACGACCAGGGAGTCGAGACTGCCGGCCACGGTATAAAGATGGGTCACCGCGATCTCGCCCTCGTGAAAATAAGAGCAGGATTCGAGCTCGCGCAGATCCACTCCTGCGGTAGCGCCCAGAGACGCCATTATCTCCCTTTTGCCGGCGTCCGGCCGGGAAGCCACTGCGTAGATCTCGGTGCGGTTGCACGTGGAGAGGGGAACAACCTCCATGATGCCCGATTCGCCGATAAGGCCACGGGACAGCGAGGCGCATGCATCCCCGTTCAAGGAGACTTTCTCCCGAAGCTCCACAGGAGCTGTTTTATGATTTATGCCAAGTACCGCGAGATGCATTTATCGATCTCCGCCCTGGCGGCTTCAAAACCACCGCTTTTCAGCAGCGGCACCAGATCCAGCGCCGCCAGTTCTCCAAGGCATTGCGTTTTTTTGTTCTCGTCGCTTTCCCGGGAGATGACTTTCCGGCGGGCCTCGCCCAAGAGAACGAGAGCTTCAGCCCATTCTTCCGGAAACTCTTCCTCCAGCTGCCGGCGAAGCCTCTTGGCGAGCGCCGGCAGTTCACCCCCGGTCGACACAGTCAAAAGCAATTCGCCCCGCCGCACCACGGACGGAACGTAAAAGTTGCACTGCCGCGGCTTGTCAACCACATTAAGCAACAGGCGCCGTTCGCGCGCTTCCTCCTCGACAGCCCTGTTCGTGACATCGTCATCCGTGGCGGCAATCACCAGAAATGCCCCTTCCAGATCACCCCGTTTGTACGGCCGGACGATATGCTCGAACCGGCCCTGGAACCTTTCGAACCCGGGATCCAGCTCCGGCGAAACCACTCTGACCGCCGCGTCGCACTCCAGCAGTGAGGCCGTTTTGCGGGCGGCTACCCGGCCGCCCCCGATAATCACGCATAAATGGCCCCCGACCTTTAAATTGACGGGATACAAAGCCACACCGGCCGCGTCCTATGCGTAGCTGTGGAGTCCGGAGAGGAACAGATTGACTCCCAGATATGTAAACATCACCACCACGATGCCTGCGATGGCCAGCACCGCCGAGTGGCGGCCCCGCCAGCCCATGGTGAGCCGGGTATGCAGGTACGCGCCGTAGAAAAGCCAGGTGATGAGCGACCAGGTTTCTTTGGGGTCCCATCCCCACCAGCGTCCCCAGGCCTGATCGGCCCAGATAGCGCCGGTAACTATGCCGATCGTAAGCAGCGGGAAGCCAAAGGCTATGCCGCGATAACTTACTTCGTCCAGAACATCAAGAGAAGGCAGGCGCTTGGCAAATGCCTGCCTGGACGCCCCTTTGCCTGCCGCGTATCCCAAAAATAACGCCAGGACAAGGCCGACGCCGGCGCCGCCGAACATTTTCGCGTAATCGCTGCCCGACCAGACGCTTTTCACCGCGCCGGTACTCTCATCGGCGATCACCCTGGCGGGTTCGGCCCAGTAGGAACCCGCCCACATGCCGAACACCAGGCCCAGCAGCGCGAACAGGATCAGAAAAGCGCCCATGACGTGATCGTAATTCTTCTTGAGCAGATACTCCTGAACCACATAGATAAAACCGACCCCGAAAGACAATGCGAACAGCCCGTAGGAGAGCATGGCAATGGATACGTGAATCCAGAGCCAGATACTCTGAAGCGCCGGCGCCAGCGGTTCCGGACCCGAATAGAAAACCAGGGCCACGCTGCTTATTATGAACCCGGAGGGAACCACCAGGGCTCCAGCGGCCCGGATCGGGTAAAATTTCTCCGCCGTCAGGTAAAAGAGCATTATGGCCCAGCCGAACACCGAGAGCGACTCGTAGTGGTTGGCCATGGGCGCGTGGCCTGAAGTGATCCACCGTAAAATCAGGGCCACGGTATGGGCCGTGAGGCCCAGGGCGAGCAGGGCGGTGCCCAGGCTGGCCGCTTTCCGGTTGCGGGAAACCAAATACCAGATATAGATGCCGCTGCATACCAGATATGAAAAGATCGCGGCGATGAATAATATCTCTTCGAGCTTGATCAAATCCATTAGCTCTTGTCCTCCTCTTGAGGTGACTGCCGTAGTTCGGTGATCATTTGGTCAAAATCCCGCTGAAATGAAACCTTGGACCTGTGGGAGCGCCCGCCGATCAACAGTTTGCCTTCTTTACCGACCTTTATCCAGATGCGCCGGTGGGGAAAATAAAGACCAAACGTGATGCCGCCCATCATCATTATGAAACCCAGATAGATGATGTTCTTGCCTGGCAACTGGTTTACTCCCAAAACGGTAACATAACCCCGGCTGGTGCGGTAATAGCTGTTCTGGTGAAAATTTATTCCCTCAAGGTTGAGCAAGTCGTAAAAATAAGTCCTGAGCCTCAGCGGGGAGTTGACTTCGATGACCTTGCTGTCAACCAGCTCGCCGTTCCGGTAAATCTCCAGATCGCTGGAGTAGACCAGGGGACGGTACCCGATCACCCGGCCCTTATCCACGATCTCCACGGTTTCCAGGTTAAAACCATTGTTCTTGACCTGCAGATCCGTATGAGGGATTGGCGCCGTCCTGCCGTCGGGAATCTCGACCGTTTCGTCGAAACCCAGAAAAGCTCCCAGCAGGGCGCCCACCGCGAGCATGATGAAGCTTAGATGAAACGAGATCGAAGCCACTCCTGAAAAGCGCCCTCTTTCCCCCAGGACCGTCCCGGAAGCGCCGGTGCGGATGCGGTAACGGCGACCGGATAAAGCCTTCACGGCCCGTTTCATCACCCGCTGGCCTTCCCCGTCTATGACGGCGCTGACCGGCTGATTGGAAATGAATACATCTTTCACGTCCACCCTCGGCCGAACAACGTGCCTGATCGTGGTGGGAAGCCGCTTGGTGATACAGACGAGCATGTTGGCCATGAGCAGGCTCAGAATGCTCAGGAACCACCAGGAATAGTACATGTTGAACAGACCCAGGGTCTGGTAAAAATCAAAAAGCGGGTTATTGGGCCAATCGGTTAGATAGACATTATCGCCCTGGGGCAGGATGGTGCCGATGATGCACAAGATGGCGATGACAAAAAGCAGTGTCAAAGCCAGCTTCATGGAAACCAGAAAATGGACGATCCTCTTGCCGATAGGCATGCTTGTAGTCGTGGCGCTTGCGGCCACAGCCGCTTTTTCCGTGTTCAAAATGACTCCCGTGGTCGCGATTGCAATATTTACCCACGACCTTCAGCTCCCATCCGCCCCGCCGCCGTTACCACAGTCGTTGCGCTTTTATAATTTTAGTCTTTTTCGGACCTCTTTACTATCCTGGCCGGTCCTCGGACAAGGTTAAATCTTGTTATTTTTTACGCAATTTTGCTTACCGCTGATCATTGGTCTTTGGTCTTCGGGCTAGGATTTCTTTATTCGATGAAATACCTCATGCTGACCTTTTTGAACTCCCTGCTGCTGAAGAGCAGGGCATAGCTTTTTACTCCAACCTGGCCGGCCAGCCCCGCGGCCACCTGATCACATTCCTCTTCGCTGGCGCCATGAATCATTGCGAACAGGTTATAGCTCCAGCCGTTTGCCCTCGGCCTTTGATAGCAGTGGCTCACTTCGTCGGCGGCGGCCAGGATCCGACCCACTTCCTCGGCCCGTTCGTCCGGAATGTCCCAGGCGCTCATGGCGTTTGCCCGGTACCCCAGGCGCTGATGGCGGACCATGGCGCCAAAGCGGCGGATGGTGCCGTTTTCCTGCCATTCCCTTATTTTCTCGACTACCTCGTCCTCGGACATGCCCACGGCCTCACCGATCTCGGCAAACGGCCTGGCCGAGAGGGGAATGTCGTCCTGTAAATGCCGGACCAGAGCCTTTTCGCTGTCACTCAGGGCTTTATCCATCAACCACCTGCTCATCCAGAACCGGCAGGTCCACCTGGATCTTGAAGAGGCGAAGGGCGGGCAGATTGATAATAGGGCCTATCCCGGCCTGATCCTCGATCTCCCGCAGAATCTCGTCAATGCGCTTGGGACCGGGCGCGATGACGGTAAACCACACGTTGTAGTAATGGTCGCGCTCGTAGTTATGGGTGATGTTGTGGAAGGCGTTTATAGCCTCGATTGCCCGGTCGAGCATGTCTTCAGGCACGTGCACGGCGCAAAGGGTGCTGGAGTAGCCCAGCTTGCGCGAGTCGAAAGAGGCTCCCATGCGCCGGATCTCGCCCGATTCCTTGATTGCCTCGAGGCGCTCGATCACCTCGTCCTCGCTGATGCCCAACTGCTCCCCCAGGGCGGCATAGGGCCGCTCCGTCACGGGGAAGCGAGACTGAATCATGGTAACCAGTTTTTTGTCAGTTGCATCCAAGTTGATAAACCCAACCGGCGGGCCGCTAAAATCTGTGCAGATAATCCTTGAACCTGGCGGCCTCGGCCCGCGTCGGTTCCGGCATCGACTTGTTATCAAGTTGCCAGATTTGCACGCGGTTGTTGGCCCGGTCGGCAACATACATGCGGCCGTTGGCAGCGACGGCCAGGCTCTCCGGAAAGTTGAACTGGCCGTCCGCTGTTCCTCTTTCTCCGAAAGCGGATACCAGATTTCCATCCTGATCTATCACGAATATCCGGTGAGTCAACACGTCGGCGACGTAAACCAGTCCGTCCGGACCAACAGCCACCGACCGCGGCAGCTCAAACACGCTTACCGCCGACTCCAGGGTTTCGGTCCCGAGGATCCAGCGCACACTTCCATCGCCAGTCAATGAAACCACCCGGCGATTGTTCGAATCCGCCACGAAGATGTTGCCAGATTCTCTGTCCACGGCGATGCCGTTCGGGAAATCATACTGGCCTACCTGGTTGCCCCGGGTGCCCCAATGGTCCAGGTACGCGCCTTGAGAATCGAAAACGTATATGCCGTCCTTGCTGACCACATAAACACGGTCTTTGCCAACGGCAACGTCATAAGGAGCAAAGCCGTATTCGGGGTCCAGCGGTATGTCGTTGGGGTCCCTTGGCAAATTATAGAGAAAATCGCCGGCTTTTGTGAAAACGCGAACGCCCCGCCAGTTATAATCACACACGTATAACTTTTCGGTTTCGTTATCGACGGCGATGCCCTTGGGAGAATAAAACCTGAGAATCTCGCCATTCTGGTCCCGGGCATCGTTCAGTTTTCGCACCTCTATCCCGTCCTGATCGTAAACGATAACCTCGCCGCTGGCCGTATTGCTGACGTAGATGCGCGCGTCCGCGTCGGTGCCCACTCCCAACGGAGTGTTAAGGCCGTGAATGGAGGCCAGGAAGGAAAACGAGCCACCGACAATCTCGCTCCGCTCGTCCATCTTCCTGATGAGGAGGAACAGCACAACCGCCAGGATCAGAACCATTACGGCGAGCACAATGAGGCGGCCTCTTAATTTTTCATCTTCTCTCAGTCTTTCAACAATTGCTGACATGATTGATCAATCACCCGTCTTTTGGATTTTTGGACTTGATTCAAACCGGCAAGATGTGGAGAGCCCGCCGCGGTCAGGAAACGCGTCTCAGCGCCTCCTGCAGTTCTTCATCATCCTCATTGAATACCGCCGCTACCCCGTATTCCTCTCTGGCTTTTTCCAGATTTCCTTCCCTTTCGTACAATTGGCCCATCAAGTAGTGGGAATTCCATTTGGTGTTATTGTCTTCCAGCGACTGTTGCAGGAACTCTTTTGCCGACTCCAGGTCTCCCGACTCGAAATAAATCTCAGCCACAAGATACTGCGCCCTGAATTTTTCGCCATTGGGATACAAATCGATAGCCCTTTTTAAATGTTCCAACGCGGACTCCGTATCACCCATCTGCCTGTAGGTCAGGGCCAGCTCGGTGATATAGGTATATCCCTCGGGCTCGAGTTCCACGGCCAGCGCCAGCTCCCTTGTGGCCGATTCGATGTCTCCCATCTCCCGGTAGATCACGCCCAGATTTGCCCGGGCCAAGGCGTCATCCGGTTCGGATTTTAAATGATCCTGCCACATTTTCAGGTCGCGCTCCAGCTTTTGGCTGGCCTGAGATGTCGGCTGGAGATAAAAGTAAACCAAGATGCCGGCGGCTGCCAGCAGCGCTACCAATACCGCTCCTATGCTAATGTTGATGATTTTTGTCAATAAACAGACTCCATTCGCAATATATTCCGTGATATTTCCCTTAAACCCGCGTCAATATTGAACTCCGTTGTGGTCCGCTCCATGGCAGGTGAGCGTGCAGCTGCCTTGATTATCGCCAAGATCGACAAAGACGGGGCCTGAACCGGCGGAGATGGAAGCGGTGACGAAAGCATCGTTAAACTTCACCAGCTCGGTACTGGCTGCGCCATGGGGGCTGTAATGGCAAGCGCTGCACGGAGACGCAAACTCCACTATGTGCCTTTGATGTTCCCTGAAGAGCTCGGCGTCGTTCGTGATTGTCAGGGAATCATGACAGCTCCAGCACAAGGCATACGGATCTGGCGAGGATGTGTAATCCGCATGCTCGTTCGCGTCGTATTCTGCCTTCAGCATCCTGTGAAAGGCCGATTCGCCATAGGGCTCATGGCATTCGCTGCACCGGTACGGCCCCGGCGGAGCGATTCCCGCAGTGGTGACCGCGGTATAAATATATATTCCGGGGTTTTGTGCCAGATTAACGTCAATAGGGTGCATTGCATTCTCCGCCGGATCCAGATTCATCTGCGCCTGGACGTTGTAAAGCGAGCCGGTGCCGTTATGGCAGGTAAAACAGATCTCCGATTCTGGCGAGAGCCTGCCCAGCTTGTCTCCCGGAGCCTCATGCATGGCGTGGCAGAGTAGACAATAGGTGGTTGACTCGGAAAAATTTCCGTGCGGCCCGGGAACCGCCTGGGCCGCTGAATCGGCGCCCCAAAATATTTGTGAAAATGCCAGAACGGAAAGAATGGCGGCCAGCAAAGCCGTGAATCCCTTGAGGAAAGTTCTCCGACTCTGTTTGCTGAGACTGATTGATCCTGTTGACATTTATTGATTCTCTTGCTACACGCCTGCTGGAATACCGGGCCCCGCCGGAACGCCTGCAGCGGCTTCGGCCATCCCTGCTCCCGTTAAAAAGCGTTTCAGAAGCCGCATGATTAACCTTGATTCGAACTTTATTTACATTGTGCATCAAAACCCGGTTCACAATTGAACGTGGCATTCAGTTATTCTGGCGGATTGTTCGGCATGATGATGTCCTCGGGCAGCTCGCGCGGGGTTTCGGGGGTGCTGGCCGCCAGTATCAAACTGATCTTCCAGCGGCCATCCTCTTCGATAGCAGCCAGAGCCAGCCTGACGTGCTCGCCCGTCGGCTGAGTTAACGAAGCGCCCGTGTTCGCGTCCACATAATAGCCCAGATCGTCGTATTCTACAGAGACCTGGGCGATCGGGGAATTAAACTGGTTGAAAAAGATTTCGATGTTTCCGTACTCGCGCTTCTTTATCCTCCCCAGGGTCAGATCTTCCTCAATCTTTTTCGCAGTCTCTTCAAGGGCCGACCCGGTCAGGGCTTCCGTAAGCATTGACACGTCAGCTCCGGCGGCCGCCACCCTGTCGAGATTCTCTCTTGTCTCAGAGACTACCCTTTCCATTTCTTCAGGAGACAACTGATGGGCGGATGGATTGCCTTCCGTGGCCTCGCCACAGGAAGCTAATAGCAAAACGGCCGTTATCAAGAGCGTCACGGCTGCCGCGTTTGAAAACTTTTTTTGTTTCATATGCTTGGGTTTTTTCCTTTTAATGGGGAGGCGTCATTATGACGCCTCCCCATTATATTCCTGCTTCTCTCTACCTTCTACCAACCGGCCCGGTTACACGATCGTACCGGCGGCGTGACACCTGGTGCACAGATTGTCGCCTGTCTTGATGATCAGGGACGAATTCGGGCTGGTATGCGGGAAGTCGATCTTCACTCCCCCCGCGCCCTTGGCTTCGTGGCAGGACACGCACACCGGCGGGTGGTTCTCTATCACGACGTTACCCGTGTGGTCAACGATGTCGCCGTTACGCAGATCGTGACAGGCGGCGCAGTACTCGTTATAGGTGGTCGCTGCCTGCGCGACGTGGTTCGGCTTGCTGGAGAGCAGCCGGTCGGCAGCCACGTGCTTGGCGTGACTTGAGCATCCATCCTGATGCACGAGCTGCGGCGGGTTGCCGTATGTCGACGAAGGCGCGTCGTCGACGCCGTCCTGGCCGGGAACCAGCACCCCGTTTTCACACGCCAGATTGTCCTGGCCCGTGATGAGCGAGTGCGGCGTGTGGCAGGAGGCACAGTTCAGGCCCAGAGTGCCCTGGTATGCCATCACCGACTCGTTATTATAGAGGGCGCTGCCGGCTCCCACGACCCTGAGGATGTCGGAGCCTCCCGGGATGCCATCTCCGGGATTGGCATTGGCCGCGTCGCCCGGCTGTATGCCCAGGCGGTGGCCGCTCACCCTGTTTCCACCCGTGAGCGTGTAGGCGCCGTACTGCGAAGTGGTGGCGGTGGCGGCTGTGCCGGCCAGGGCCGGCGGTATCGAGGTCCACCCTGGCTCACCGCCGTCAGGCATGCTTACACCGAAGACGCCGTGACAGGTGGAACACACCTCTGTGACGGTGGGCTCGCGCGTCAGCACGTAGTCTCCGGCGGAGTCGTGGACGTCGTGGCAACCGTTACAGAAGTTGGTGGTGGCGCTGTAGCCACCGTGAGGGCTGGTGCCCGCCATTGCTGCGCCGGTGAAGGCCAGCAGCGCGATGGATACAGCTATCAGAGCCACTATTACTGTCTTTTTCATATAGTTTCACCTCCTTCATCTCGAATTCGCCAAAAGCCGTGAAATAATTCACAGCTGTAAGGCACACTTTTTACTACCTGTTCACCAAAAATTGCTCGGGATAGCGCCTGGTTCGAATGGAAACTTTATCTCTGCTATGGTTACCGATTCATGATTATGAGAATCAACTCTCCGGATTTACATAGGGGAAAACCCCTAATTCTTCAAAGCTGTCAATCTTTCCCGTATTCAAGACAGTTTCGTTACGTCATACCACCGTCCACTTATCTTGACAATTGGCCGCTGACCAGTTATTCCTTCCGAACCCGGCACCTTGGGGGCCCGGCAACCACCCTAGCCGTCATAGGGCCCGGGATAGCTGAACATGTCGCCGCATTCGTTGCTTGCCGTCGCGTAAACGGTGGTTTTGAATGACATCGCTGCAGGCGGCAAGTTATAGACAAGGGTCATGGCTGACTCCGAATTCCGGGAGATCTCGCCCACGCCACGAGGCATTTCCGTGACCAGGGAAACGCTACTGGTGTTATATGTGCCGACTACATTCACATCCAGGGCGTCAGGACCGAGATTATTCCTTAAAGTGAATTCAACCGACAGGTTTCTGTCCGTGTAATCCGCATAGGTTGGCCAGTACGCCCTGGCCAAAGACAGGGTCAATGAGGGCCTGGGAGAATCGACCTCGCCACAGATGCTTCCCCCGGTTGCTGCCTCGAATGATCCGTGGGCGGCGCCGGCATTTCCGGCATTGTCCGCCACGTTTACTTCAATATCATGCTGACCTGCCCCCAGGCCGGAAACCGGGCAGCTGACACCGCTTCCGGTCACGTCGCAGCCGTTCAGTTCCGTCCCGTCAAGGCTGACAGTCACCGAGCCGGTATCGATTCCGGAGAGGGCATCCGCGTAGTACGCACTCACCACGGCCGAATCCGTCCCGATGGTTCCGGACGGTTTGACATCCGTTATCTGGGGAGCAGTCGTGTCGATTCTGAATCTGAGGTGCGAGGCCGGTCCCCAGTCGCCGCTTTCATCACCCGCTCTCACATGGAAATACCACTCGCCATCCGGGATATCCGCGTAGGCGGCGTGCGATGCCGATCCTTCCGCGACCTCGTCGGGCACGGTTTCCGGTTGCTGGTCAAGGATATAGGAATAGGCAGATGCCTGACCGCCCGGACTTATTATCTGCAGACCGGATGAACCGTCAGCCACATAAGCACGGCCATCCGATACGTCCACATCATAAGATATGCCCGGAGTGTCGTGCGCCTTTTCCAGAGCCGGGCTGGCCGGAGTCGAGATGTCGATGATCTGTAATCCGGCGGAACCGTCGGCGACATAGGCGAACATTCCGGAGACGGTCACCGACTGCGCGTCTCCGGGAGTGTTATATGCGCCGGTGAGCGACGGAGCAGCCGGGTTGGAAATGTCCAGGATTCGCATACCGAGGGCGCCATAAGCCACGAAAGCATGGCTTCCGGAGACGGCAACTCCATTCGCGTTTCCGGAGACCCTGTAGAGGCCGCAGGCCTCTGGGCCTGCCGGATCGGAGATGTCCAGAATCCGAAGGCCGCCGGCCCCGTCAGCGACGAACGCGTACTGACCGGCGACCGCCACGTCCATCGCCGAACCGGGAGTATCGAAGGTCCCGGCGGGGACCGGACTTTGGGGATTCGACACATCGACTATCTGCAGACCGGCTGACCGGTCCGCCACCAGCGCGTATGACCCGGAAACATGGACGCCGTAGGCTGTCCCGGGAGTGTTATAGGTACTGGTGAGCCTTGGACTCGCGGGCTCGGAGATATCGAAGATCTGCATGCCCACGCCATAAACAACATAAGCATACTGCGCGGAGACGGCTACATCGTAGGCATAGGAAGGAGTTTTATAGGAGCCCACCTTGGAAGGATTCGCCGGATTCGAGATATCTATGATCTGGAGGCCTCCATTGCCGGCAGCCACGATGGCGTGGTTTCCGGCCACGGTCACACCGCGGGCGTCCCCCTGGGTGCTGTAGGCGCCGACCACAGCCGAATCTCCCGACGACGACCAGCTGAATTCGGGAGAGCTATTGGCGTACCATACGTCCGGGTCGGGATGTGTTGGAGATGTCAGCCCGACGATTGCAGGCGTATCAGCGGCGCCGGCAGCGCCGGCAATCAGCAGGCCCGTGACCAGAACCGCAAAAAACAAGGCAGCGCCGGCTTTATGGCCCGCTGCGATGCTTCCCCTGCTCCTCCGCCTCAATCGAGGCCTCCTGTCTGTCCGTTTTAAACTTGCTCATAGCGCCCGCAAAGCGCCCGCACACACCATTTGATCGTGCTCAGACTTGTGGGTTATTGCTGATGGAAAACGATCTCATGCGCATATTCCGCCAACGCGCTGCGTCATTATAAAGGCCAAATGTCCTCGGCAAAATAAGGGAATTCCCCTATATTGTTCAAACATTCCGATGTTGCTCATATTTAATTTATTTTCAGCTGGACGAGATAAATTAAGCTTGTAAGCAGGGCTTATCAGATTTACTGGGTGCAGGGTGTGAAGATGGGGGCGATCCTGAAAAATAATCTGCCCCCATCGGGACAGGGGCATTTGTCCACTGAAAACAACTTTATCCGGGAGTCTGGAGATGCTGAAGGGAACGGGACTGTCGCGAAACCAGCTTCACTGCCGCGAGGCAGTTTTTTTCAGGACTTCTTTCTCGCCTTCGGCTCGTACACGCAGAAAGGTTCCTCGCCGAGGTAATCTCCCGTGACTTCGAAGGCGCGGGCGCGGCAACCGCCGCAGAAACGGCGGTACTCGCAGCAACCACAGCGGCCGTGGTAGCTATCCAGGTCGCGCATCTGCTTAAATACAGGCGAGTCGCGCCAAACCTCACTGAAGCTTTGCTCCTTCAGGTCTCCGCATTTCACGTCCAGAAAGCCACAGATCTGCACTTCTCCCCGGTATGATATGAAGCAGAACCCCTGTCCGCCCAGGCATCCCTTGGCGCGGGCATCCATCCCGAAAGTCTGGGGGTTTACCTTCAGCCCTTCTTCATGGGCTCGCTGCCTGAGGATGCGATAGTAATGGGGCGCGCAGGTGGGCTTGAAATGCAGAGGCACCGTGTCACGCTGATCGTAGACCCAGTTGAGGGTCTCTTCGTACTCTTCGGGGGAGAGCTCCTGGTCGGCCAGCTCCTTGCCCCGGCCGGTGGGCACCAGCAGGAACGGATGGAAAGCAACTGCCCCCAAATCGATGGCCAGCCGGAGGATGTCTTTCAGCTCCGGAAGGTTGACCCTGGTCACGGTTGTGTTAATCTGAACCTCGATGCCGGCCTTCCCGGCCTCCGTGATACCTTTCAAGGCATCGGCAAAGGCCCCCGGGACCCGGCGAAAATCGTCGTGAGTCCGGGCGGTCGCGCCGTCGATGCTGATGCTGATGCGGTCGATGCCAGCCTCTTTCAGGCGGGAGGCGTTCTCCTCATTTAGCAGGGTGCCGCAGGGAGACATGACCATCTTCAGGCCTTTTTCCGTGCCATACCTGGCAATCTCGTAGATGTTTTCGCGCAGCATGGGATCGCCGCCGGTGAGGATGACTATGGGCCGGCCCACCCCGGCGATCTCGTCGATCACCTGGAAGCATTTCCCGGTGGAAAGCTCACCCGGATAGGGACCCTTGTTGGCGGCGGCGCGGCAGTGACGGCAGGAGAGGCCGCACTTGCGCGTGACCTCCCAGGCCACCAGGCGCGGTGGCGCGGCCCCTTTCCCGGAAGAGCCCGCCGGATGCTTTGCATTCTGCGCGCGGGAATGGCTCATTGAAACTTTTAACTTATCTCCTCGTCGGTCAGGTAGCAGGCCGGGTCCGGGCCCCACGGATCACCGTAATAGAGATCGGCCCGCGCCCGCATGGCGCCGCCGCAGGCGTCGAACCACTTGCAGGACCGGCAGCGGCCGTGGATATGTCCGCGGCGGTCCTTAAGCCCTTTCATGACCGGGTCAGAGGTATCCATCCAGATCACGCTGAAAGGCCTCTCCCGCACGTTGCCGAAGGTATGGTGCATCCAGAACTGGTCCGGGTGCACGTTCCCCAGAAAGTCGATGTCTCCGATTCCCACGCCTGAACTGAACATGCCGCCGCCGTTCCACCTGAGCAGTTTCATGACCGCCTCGGCCCGCTCCGGCGCTTCTTCGCGGAGCTTCATGTACAGGTAAATGCCGTCCACGTGGTTGTCAACGGTGAGGATGTCCTTCTCCAGGCCGCGGTCATGGAAATCCTTAGTACGAGCCAGAATGATGTCCATGGCGTCGCGACTCTCTTCGTGAGTCAGGTCATCGGTGTCCTTGCCGCGGCCGGAATATACCAGATGATAGAAGCAGGCGCGGTCGATGTTTTCAGCCTCGATGAAATCAAAGATGTTGTGCAGATCGCGATAGTTATGGCGGGTGAGGGTGAGCCTGAGGCCGACCCGCTGCCCAACCTCGACGCAGTTGCGAAAGCCCTGCATGGTCTTCTTAAAAGCGCCTTCATGACCCCGGAAGGTGTCGTTGACCTCGCCGATGCCATCCAGGCTGATGCCAACGTAGGTAAAGCCGATATCCTTGAGCTTCCTGGCCGTTTCCAGCGTAATCAGGGTGCCGTTGGTGGAGAGAGTGGGACGGATGCCCAGCGAGGCCGCGTAGCCGGCCAGCTCAAAAAGATCCTTTCTCATCAGCGGCTCGCCCCCAGAGAACAGCAGCGCCGGGATCTGGAAGCTCGCAAGGTCCTCGATAAGGGTCTTGCCTTCCTCGGTAGTGAGCTCCCCCTCGTATTTTTTCGCTTCCGAGTCGGTGTAGCAGTGGACGCACTTCAGGTTGCAGGTGCGGCTGGTATTCCAGACTACCACGGGGCGGCGCTCCGAGGCCGACCTGGGCCTCCTGGGAATATTGGGCGCCCCGGCCATCTGCTTCCCCTTTCGGCCGTGGCCGTAGCGGAGAGCGTCGGCGGGAGTGTCCCGGTCGCAGTAGAGTCGGGTGATGTCTATCATGACTGTCCTGTCTGTTCCTTGTCGTTCGGGAAGCGCTTTCTATGTCATCCCGGGAGAGCCGTCCATAAGCGCCTCTACCAGTCCCGGAATCGTGTAATCCCGCGCCACCATATCCACCCGGATGCCCAGCTCCCTGGCTGTCTCAGCCGTAACGGGGCCGATGCAGGCGACTGTAACGCTCGCGGGAATGGCGGAAAAATCGTCACCATCGAGGAGAGCCGCAAAATTTTTTACCGTGGACGAGCTGGTAAAAGTAATGATATCAATTTCGCCCCTCGAGAGCATGTGTTTCATATCACTCGCGCCGCTGTCATCGAGCACCGTCTCATAGGCAGTGGCCAGTTCCACTTCAGCGCCAGCCTCAGCCAGCTTCTCCGGCAAAACCTCGCGGGCTTCCCTTGCCCGCGGGATGAGAACCCGGCTGTTCTTGACTCCCTGCTTTAGAAGTCCCTCCACGACAGCCTCAGCCCGGTACTCGGCAGGGACGAAGTCGAGCTTTAAGCCCCTGGACTTAAGGGCCGCGGCGGTGGCAGGCCCGATGGCGCCCAGCTTCAAGCCCTTGAGGTCACGCACGTCGCCCGCGCGTCCCAGCCTGCTGAAGAAATGCTCCACACCATTGACACTGGTAAACACCAGCCAGTCATAAGCAGTCTCAGCCGACTTCCGCAACCTGCTGATGGCGGCATCCAGCTGGGCGTAGCCGTCCGCGGGAGGAACCACCTTGATGGTGGGAAACTCCACAGGCTCGGCGCCGGCCTCGGCCAGAGCCTCGACCAGGTCGCTGGCCTGAGCCCGGGACCGGGTCACGACCACCCGCCTGCCGAAAAGAGGCCTGTCCTCGAACCAGTGCAGTTTCTCCCTCAGGCGCACCACCTCGCCTACGATGGTGATGGCCGGCGCCCTGAAGCCGCGTTCTTTTACCAGCTCGACGATATCTGACAGCCTGCCCGTCAGCGTCTCCTGCCGGGGCGTGGTACCCCACCGGATCAGCGCCACCGGGGTCTGGGGATCGCGGCCATTGGCCGTCAGCCGCGCCACGATGTAAGGCAGGTTCCTGACCGCCATGAGAAAGACCAGCGTTCCCACACCGGTGGCAAGCTTTTCCCAGTTGATGGTGGACTCGGCCTTGGTGGGGTCCTCATGGCCGGTGATGAAGGCCACGTCCGTTGTCAGGCCCCGGTGCGTCACCGGAATACCGGCGTAGGCCGGCACCGAGTAGGCCGAGGAGATGCCGGGCACTATCTCGAACGGCACGCCTGCCTGGCGCAGGGCCATCGCTTCTTCGCCGCCGCGGCCGAAGATGAACGAATCGCCGCCCTTCAGACGGGTGACGGTATGTCCGGCCAGGCCCTTGTCAACCAGCAGTTTGTTGATATCCTCCTGCCGCATGGTATGGTCGCCGCCCTTTTTGCCCACGTAGATCAGCTCCGCCGCCGGCGAGGCGTACTTTAGCAGCGGCTTTCCCGCCAGGTAGTCGTAGACGACGACGTCGGCGCGGCGCATGCATTCAACGCCCTTGAGAGTAAAGAGCCCGGGATCGCCGGGCCCGGCGCCCACAAGGTAGACCTTGCCTGATTTTTTATTCACTTGCTACCTCTGTGTCAGTGCTGCGTTCCAGCAAAAACCGAGACCGCCAGATGTGTTCACAATTCTGGTGGCAGAGCCCCCGATTTGCGCGTGATGACATTATTTGAACCGGATGATGATGGTCAAGCGAGCTTCAGTATATCCTCCGGCTTCTCAAGAAAGAAATCAGGCTCCAGCTCCTTCAGCCTCACCGGAGAGAACATGCCCCAGCCCACGGCGGCCGTGGCCATGCCCGCCGCCTGGCCCGCTTTGATATCAAAGGGGCTGTCTCCTATATAAACAGCCTCGTCCGGCGCCAGGTCCAGCCGCCTCAGGGCCAGCTGCAGGGGTTGGGGATGCGGTTTGTGGTTGTCTGTGTCGTCGGTGGCTATCACAGTATCGAAGTAATGTTCGATGGGGATGCTCTCAAAGGCCATGTTCACCGTCTCCCGGCTTTTCGAAGTGACGATGCCCAGCCTGGCTGCCCGGGCCTTGAGCCGGGAAAGTACATCCTCGATGCCCGGATACTCCCTGATAAATTCCTCGTGACGTGCGTGATTGAACTCGCGGTAGGTATCGTATAGCTCCTGAGCCTTGGCGGATCCTCCGAGCAGCTCCATCTGGGTCATCAAAGGCTGGCCCACGTTGGCGGTGAGCACCTCGTCCACCAGCCGCTCACCCAGCACCGTGGCCGTCGCGTGCCGGAACGATTCCCGGATCAGCTCAGAAGTGTCGATCAGGGTGCCGTCCAGATCGAACAAAAAGCCGGTGAACTTTTTTTTCAGATTATGCTTCACGCGGACACCAGGTCAGTGCGGGTTATCAGCAAATCGCTCGCTTTTCAGGATGACAGGACTGTTGCTCCACAGAAATTAGGGCTGATCATCGACCCGGATCAAGGCCATGATGCGTCCGCTCGGTCATGGATTAACCCGTCCGGCGTTTCGACCAATGAGGGTATCGAGGTCCCAGTCACGGATGACCTTAAGACCGGCCACGTTCGTGAGGGCAAAATGAATCGGCGTCACCGATATCTTGTCAAGGTTGATCGCGTGAAAGTCGGTGCCCTCCTCCTTGTGGTAGGAGGGATCGTCACCATAGATGTGATAACGCCTGCGTCCCCCCGGGCCGTCGCCGGCTACCTCTTCCACCAGCTGGTCGCGGTAGATGCGTTTGCCCAGATGCGTCACTTCGGCGCCGCGGATACCGGCCGCGGGCCGGTTCGGCGAGTTGATGTTCAGCAGGATGTTCTCCGGCAGGTGGTTCTGGACTATCCTCTCGGCCAGCCTGGCCGTGAAATCCGCCACTGTTTCAAAATTGTAATCCTGTTCACGGCTGCGCTCTATGGAAGCCGCGATCGCGGGAATGCCCAGCATTATGCCCTCGAAAGCGGCCGCCACCGTGCCGGAATATGTGATGTCGTCGCCCAGATTTACACCGAGGTTTATGCCTGAAACCACCATATCCGGCCGCCAGTCGAGGAAGCCAAGAGAAGCGAGGCGCACACAGTCTACCGGTGTGCCGCAGACCGCGAAACCGGTCCCGCCATCGGGGAAGGCGATTTCCTCCACGTCCATGGACTCGCCGACAGTGATGCCCCGGCCGATGGCGCTGCAGTTGCGGTCCGGGGCAATTACAGCCACCTCGGCCACGGTCTCCAGCGCCTTTTTTAACGAGAAAATCCCCGGAGAAGTGATGCCGTCATCATTTGTTACCAGTACTTTCACGACTTCTCCAGCCTAGTCTGACGTGGAGGCGGAGGTCTTTTTTTCTTGCTGTTTTTCCCTGCCGCCGGACTTTTCGCCCGCTGGCTGGCCGCCAGCCTTGCCGTCGGACTTGCCGGCAGCTTCCTTCCTGCCTTTGCCGTAGTCAGTGGAATAGAACCCGCTGCCCTTGAAGTGGATGGCCACCGGGTGGAAAATCCTGGTTACCCGTTCGCCGCACTGCTCGCAACCGCTCTCGGGCTTGTCGGTGATGTTCTGAAGCTTCTCAAACTGGTGTCCGCATTTGAGACACCGGTACTCGTAAACAGGCAAACTCCTTCGTCCTCCTTTCAAAACGAAAGTGCGAAAACCAAATTAATAGTATAGCAAACAAGTGCTCATCCCGGCTTCCGGTTGCCGGCGCCGAGTACGGGAGCTGGCGCAGGCAGCCCGGCAGCATCCCCCTGCCCGGGAAGGCTCATCCCCGGCCCTGAATTGCCTTGACGGCGCAAATCCCTTAATATCATCGCGTTTAGTAATGCAGGGAAATGGTTAATCTTCCTCAAGGAAGAGTGCGCCCTTGCGCCTTTTCTATGGGCGGGGGTTTTGCTAGATGTGCAGTAATTTCATTTGCTTGATGTGCAGTAATTTCAACGGATATCCTCTGAGGCAGCCATGCGCGTAGGCATTCCGAGGTCACTTCTCTATTATAAATACCTGCCATTCTGGAAGACCTTTCTCGCCAGCGTGGGTCTCGAGGTAGAAACCTCGCCGATGACCAATCGCAAAATTCTTGCGGACGGGGTCAAGGTGGCCGAAAACGAGCTCTGCGTGCCGGTCAAGGCTTTCTATGGCCATTGCCTGGCGCTCAGGGACAGGGTGGACGCTTTGTTCGTGCCCCGTGTTGTGAGCATGGAAGAGCGCGCCTATACATGTCCCAAATTCCTGGGGCTGCCGGATATGATCGCAGCGGTGGCTGAGCGGCTCGGCCTGCCGCCCCTGCTTACTCCACATCTGAACCAGCGGGAGAAGCCCAGCGAATTCAAGTGGCAGCTGATCAACTTCGCCCGCGACGAGTTCGGCATCGACAGGCTGGACGCCGTGGCGGCCCTGGAATCGGCCAAGCTGGCCCAGCGCCAGTTCCAGGACGGCCTTGCCGGCGGCCGGACGCCCCTTGACTTGCTGCCGCAAAGCCGCCTGAACCGGCCGCGCCGCCGCAAAGCAGCAGGTCCGTCCAAACGAATCGGCCTCCTGGGGCATCCTTACAACATCTATGACGGCTACATCACCCAGAACCTGATCGCCCGGCTGGAGGAGATCGGCGCCGAGCTGGTGGTCCCGGAAATGACAGATCATCACGCCCTCATGAATGCGGCCACCGATGTTCCCAAGCAGCTCTACTGGACGTACGAGAAGGAGATCATGGGAGCGATCAACCTGTGGACCGAAAAGAGGCAGGTGGACGGGGTAATCTACGTGCTGGCTTTTGCCTGCGGTCCCGATTCCCTGATACAGGTCCTCATCGAGCACCGCGCCCGCACCTACAACGTGCCGCTGATGTCCCTTACCATCGACGAACACAGCGGGGAGGCCGGCCTGGTGACCCGCATCGAAGCTTTCACGGACATGCTCATGCGCAAGAGGCGCGAGCACGGGAACGTCGAGGCAGTCGCATGAAAATCAGCGCCCCGCATATGGGACATCTGCACCTGATGCTCGCCGACCTTTTCCAGCGCATGGGCGTGGAGTACGTCAAGCCGCCCCCGACCACGACCAAAACCCTGCAGATTGGCGCCAAGGTGAGTCCCGAGTTCGCCTGTCTGCCACTAAAGATAAACTTGGGCAACTTCATCGAGGCGCTGGAGGCCGGCGCTGATTCTCTGGTGATGGCCGGCGGACACGGTCCCTGCCGTTTCGGATATTACGGCATCGTCGAGGACCGCATTCTCAGGGACCTGGGATATGAATTCGACTTTTATATGCTTGAGCCTTTCAATGACGGCGCCTGGAAATTTTACAAGCTCTTCGAATCGCTTTCGCCGGGGCTGAGCATCCGGAGCCTGTGGAAGATCCTCAAGGTGTCCTTCTCCAAGGGACGGGCCTTTGACCGCCTGTACAAGCGCGCGCTGCAGATCAGGGCCTGCGAGATAAACCGCGGCGACACCTCCCGGGCCCTCAAAAAAGCGGAAGCAGTACTGACCGCCGCATACTCCCCGAACGAGATTGAAGAAGCCGCGGCTGAGTCCATGGCCATTCTGGAAGCGGTGGAGCGCGACCCGGACCGGCAGGTGCTCAAGGTGGGCATCGTCGGCGAATTCTACCTGCTGCTGGAGCCGTTCAGCAATTTCGGGCTGGAGGAGTTCCTGGGCCACATGGGGGTTTACCTGGAGCGCTCTGTGTGGGTGACGGACTGGATCGCCCCGAACCGCAACAATATCATTTACGGCTATCCCAAAAAGCTGGTCAAGCAGAAGGCGGCCCCTTATCTGAATCACAACGTGGGCGGCGAAGGACAGGAGACAGTAGGGAGCGTGGTGCTGTTTGCCGAGCGGGGTTTCGACGGCGTGATCCAGCTTCTGCCATTTGGCTGCATGCCGGAGAATATTGCCACCAGCATCCTGCCCAAGGTCCAGCAGTATCACGACATCCCGGTTCTGACTCTGGCTTTCGACGAGCAGAGCGGGAGGGCGGGCGTGATTACGAGGGTGGAAGCGTTCCTTGACCTGCTGTCCGCGCGGAGGATGAAGAGGAACGCTGGTGTCGCCGCTCCCCTGGAACCGGCGGCTGCGGCGATGTCCGAAAGAATGTGAAAGCCATGGCCGTCCCGGATTTTTTAAAGGTTATGTTTGTCCGCATCGGGATGGTGGTCAGCCGGTCCTAATAGAGTCAGGAGTTTCAATGGAAACCAGCGCAATAACAGGATATCTCGGCATCGACGTGGGCTCGGTGAGCACAAACCTCGTCATCCTGGATGAGCACGCCGCGGTGATGGCGGCCATCTACCGGCGGACGCAGGGTCAGCCTATCAGGGCAGTGCAGGAGGGGATGAAAGAGCTTCTGGAACTGCTGGAGGACCGGAACATCGAGGTGCGGGCGGTAGGGGCAACGGGCAGCGCCCGGCACCTAACCGGCGTCATTTTGGGGGCCGACGTGGTCAAGAACGAGATCACCGCTCACGCCGTCGCCGCTTCACAGGTAATCCCTGATGTCAACACGGTCCTGGAGATCGGCGGCCAGGACTCCAAGTTGATCGTCCTCAGGGACGGCATTGTCACCGATTTCGCCATGAACTCGGTTTGTGCCGCCGGCACGGGCTCGTTCCTGGATCACCAGTCGGCACGTCTCGGCATTCCCATCGAGGAGTTCGGGAGCTACGCTCTTAAGTCGGAGAGTCCGGCCCACATTGCCGGCCGCTGCTCGGTATTTGCCGAATCTGACATGATTCACAAGCAGCAGGTGGGCGTGGCGATCGAGGACATCGTCTACGGCCTCTGCCATGCCCTGGTACGCAACTACATCAATAACCTGGGGAAGGCCAAGGACCTGGTGGAGCCGGTGGTGTTCCAGGGCGGCGTCGCCGCCAACGCCGGCATGAAGCGAGCCTTCGAGGACGCCCTGGACCTGGAGGTGGTGGTTCCGATCCATCACAATGTCATGGGCGCGATCGGCAGCGCCATCCTGGCGATGGAGCTGGAGCTCATGCCCGGAGAATCCTCCTTCAAGGGCTTTGACATGAGCGACCTGATTTACGAGACCTCCACCTTCGGCTGTAACGGCTGCTCCAACACTTGCGAGATCGTGCGCATCAAGGTGGAGGGCAAAACGCTGGCCCGCTGGGGTGGCCGCTGCGGCAAATGGGAGGCCGAGGACGAGGCAGCCGCCGTCAGGATGAAGCAGGCCTCGACCCCATGACTTTCGTTTACGAGCGGCTCTGAGGAGCTGCCGTCCTCGAACCCCGTTTAAATCACAAGCGGTTTCGGCCGCCCCTGGCAGGCTTGAAGCGAGACTTGACCATTAACAGCAGCCCCTTCCGGCTGAATCCTAGTCCAGGCGTGTTCCCGCCAGTTCGTGGATGTATCCACCCCACAGCACCCGCTGGGAGGCTATGGAGGCGGCGGGCACCGTCAGGGCGGGATCCGAATATGTCCTGACCTCGACCGGCCCTCCCATAACGCCCGGGAAAGCCGGGGTGGCGCTGGTCCCCGGGGCGACGGGGCCGCCGGCCGCCAAAGCCTTGCCGGCGACCTTGATCTCGTAATAGATTGGATCTGCCGCTTCAGGGGGATTGGCGATCAGCACCCAGTTCCTGCTCCCCGGGCTTTTCATGTCATACCAGGTCCAGTGGTAGCTGGAGCTGAGCAGCTCACTCCGGTAACCCGGTACTTCCTCGAAAGATTTTCCCCACAGCACCCGCTGGGAGGCTATGGAGGCGGCGGGCACCGTCAGGGCGGGATCCGAATATGTCCTGACCTCGACCGGCCCTCCCATAACGCCCGGGAAAGCCGGGGTGGCGCTGGTCCCCGGGGCGACGGGGCCGCCGGCCGCCAAAGCCTTGCCGGCGACCTTGATCTCGTAATAGATTGGATCTGCCGCTTCAGGGGGATTGGCGATCAGCACCCAGTTCCTGCTCCCCGGGCTTTTCATGTCATACCAGGTCCAGTGGTAGCTGGAGCTGAGCCCGGCGGCGGGAATGCCGGGCATCTCATTGAAGTCGGTGTCTTCACTCATGAGCACCCTTTGGGAGGCTGTCACAAGGGCCGGGTTCAGGCAGCCGCCGCCGGGGCCCGTGAAGTCATCCGCGCAGGAGAGAACTTCCACCGGGCCGCCCATGATTCCGGCGAACTGATGAGGGATGGTCCGGCCCGGATTGACGCGGCCTTTAGCCTTCACGGCGCCGGCTATTTTCACCTGGTAGAAAGCCGGCACATTGCCTGGGTTGGAGACAAGCACCCAGTTTTTATATCCGGAGGAAAGCTGGTCGTACCAAGCCCAGTAAAAATGGTCCGATTGCCGGACGGCCGAGCCCGTGACCTCCTCCAGAGAGCTGCCCGCCCAGAGAGTCCGCTGGCTGGTCAATGCCTGGCTGGTGGCGCTGTAACCGGCATTTACCGGACCGCCCATCAGGCCTTTGTAACGAACATGAACTGTTTTTCCCGGCGGGATCTGGCCCGGGTTGAAACCGGATATCGCCGGAAGTTTCATTGCTTTACCCGCGATCGAGAGCTCGAACCAGGCATCGCCTGAAGAGGAAGCCGGATTGGACATCAACACCCAGTTGTCGGCATGCATATCGTCATACCAGGTAAAGTAATCGCTGCCTCTCAGCGTAAACGGCTTGCCTGTCATCCATCCGAATCTTGAATAGGAAAGCTTGCCCGACAGGTCTTGGTTGATCAGTCCCAGGTAACCCGTGTAGCTGCTGTCATAAGCCTGCCACCAAAAGACCTTTTTTACCTGGGGATATCTCGCAGACACCGCGTACGCGGTTTCCAGCGCCTGGGCCTGGCCGATTTCCGACAGGTAGCCGAGAAAGCCGAGGGTGTCATTGGGAGGCCGGGCGCTGGCAAATCCGGTCTCGGTCAGCCAGATGTCCCTGGAGTCGTTATGGTTCTCCATGACCCGGATCACCTCCTCCAGCCTCTTTTCATACCACTGTTCCCGGCAATCGTTCGCATAAAAGGAGCAATTCACATACCTGTCAACGGTAGCGGGCATCTCTGCCGTGTATCCCTTCCACATGAAAGTGTGGATATTGAGGATGTCGAAGTACCTGGCGGGCACGTTGTCGGGGGGAGGCCTCCTTTCTATCTCATTGTAGAGATCGTTGACTCCCTGCCACACCGTCTGGCGCCAGGCGGGGGTGCCGTCGGGATTGAAGATGCGGCTCGAATCAAGGTAAGGCACATAACCGTCGTAACGGTCAGGGTCGTCTCCGATGTAATAGTTCGTGATCGAATCGTCGGCAGCCCCGCCGTTCAGAACCTGGCATAGGTGACACCGGCTTTTGACGGCGTCGCGTCCGGCCATAAGCAGATCCACAAACTGGGGCAGGCTGCCCAGCCAGCCCGCGCCCACCGGTCCCCAAACACCGTTCCTCCATTCGTACAGCGTGCCCAGGTTATATTCAGGGCCTATCTCGAAATAACGGGCCTGGCCCGCGTAATTATCAGGCGTATTCCAGTTCATTGCCGCGGCAAGGTCTCCATCTTTCATGTAGCGCCCGGCCGCCGCGGCCACAAATTCCGAGAAACGGCCGGTATCGAGACTGCCGTACGCGTCCACGGGAGGATAGGCGTAATAATATTTGCTTGCCCGGAATTCCGGCGTCACCGCCCACCGGGGCGCGTAGATGACCACGGGGACGATCTCCAGGCCATATCTGCTGGCGGCTATCGCGAGGGCATCCGCGTACCGCCACGCGTAGGGCTGATCCGGACCCTGGGGCTGGATCTCCGCCCAGGAGAGATGGAACCGGACATGCCTCGCGCCCATTTCCGCCACCATCCGGAAACGGGTGTCCAGCTCCGGTGACAGGTCGGGGCTGGCAAGCAGCACCGGGTCCAGGAGCACGTTTCCGCGCAGGTTCCCGTCCGGGGATCCCGACCAGACAACCTCATGACCCATCCGCCATTCTGCGGGATCCTGCGGGATGCCGTTGATTCTGACGTTGGTGAAGCTTGCATCCGCGTACTCCATATGAAGCCCGGCTCCCCCGGATAAACGCGAGACATCATTTATGGAACCGACTTCAACGCCGTTGATAAAGAGGTAAAGCGATCCCTGGATGGCCGTGATTTTCAGGTCATACGATTGCGGCGCGAGCTCCAGGCTGTATGATCCCTCGACCGGCTGCCAGTCGCCGGATGAATAATGCCTCCATTTGTTGTCATTCGGGTAGATGCCAAAATAATAAAAGCTTTCGCCCGCGTCATCCGACCTGACGATGAGGCCGGCATGCGCCCCCGCCGCGGAAGTTTCGTAAATACTGACCGTGGCCTCGATTGAATAGTCCGTCCAGGAATCGCCGCCGGTCAGGGCGAAGTCGCCATGGAAGACATCAACATGAGGCCGCTCGGCGTTGATGCCGAAAAAACCAGCGTCCCTGTAGCGGGGAGCAATCTCGCCCAGGGCCGAACCGGTGCTGAAAATGAATAACAAAGAAACGCCCAGAGTGGAAAGAAGGGCGGTGGCATAACGGCTTATTAATCGCAAACAGCTGAATGAGACCAAACGCCCCATCCTTTGCAGCCCGGAGGAACCCGTCAAAGAAAAGTTACTATAGCACATACAGAAAGGAAACCCGCCGCCGGCGGAAACGGGAACGGCCATAAACAGATCGACCGCGAGATTCTGGATAGGGCTGTAAGGCCGGAGGGACGGGATGGCAGAGAAGAAAGGTAATCCCCCTTCGGCTCGGACCGAAATAAGCGGGCCGACAGAGTGGGGATTCCCATAGGCATCGTGGCCGGGCTCTGGCTGGCCAAACGCCTCTTCGATTCGCTCTCCACCGAGATTGTCTCTTTCAAGGCAGTCATCTACCCCACGAGCTACGTCTGGATCATCCTCAGCATCATCGGCGTTTTGCTGGCGTCGCAGATACCGCCTATTCGGCGAATCTTCAGGCTTGATCTGGCTGAGGCGACGAAGGTGATGGAGTAGCTGTGGTGTTCTTTTGATTTCTATTAAGGCTTCTCAAGAAATCAATATCAGCTGTTTCATAGGGCGCTTAAGCGACAACTTCATAAAAAAGATTACGACGACCTTTTATGGGCAGAGGTCGAAAAAAATGGAAAGGGAAGCTTATAGATACGTTACTGAGGATTGATCATTGTAATGGCTATTCTGGAAACTCGTCTCCAAAATCGGTGTGCCGGGTACAAACATTTTTATTGCATAGCTCGCCAGCATTCTCTTTCCTTGCTGACATGACACTCAATCCGGCAGGAAGCACTGAAGGCGATAATTTGGTATTAAAAAGCCGGTTGACCTAGGCGTTGCGCCGCCAGGCGCCGAAGGCGGCCGCGGCTATCCAAAGGAACTTCCAGACGCCACCAAAGGCCAGCACGTAAGCCATGGCTTCTATCGTGGGGCCGTAAACCATAAGGCCTCTGAGCAGGGGGGTGAACAGGATGCTCAATGCGGCGCAGGCCGCGGCCCAGGCCGCCAGGCGCGAGCCGTGGAAGCGGCCACTGGCCCACGAGACTGCCTCACCGATGCCGAGTCCCAGTCCGAAGGCTATGATTATCGTGAAAAAGCTGACGAACGACAGCAGCTGGCCGAAGAGGAGGCCACCAAGCGTCGCGGCGCCAAGGCCTGCGACGGCTGTGAGCAGGAGCCTTTCAGGCTTGACGCGGACCAGCGCGGATTTTGGCATGCGCGCGCAGTCCGGGCACTTCGCCCCCACCGGGGCGAAGATCATGCAGTCCGGGCAGATAGGATCGCCGCAGTTGCTGCAGGTTACACGGGTTTCAGCGGAGGGGTGGTTCTTGCAATACATTTCCTGAATATTTTAACAGAATGACCGATCGATCCGGACATCCCGCCGCCCATTATCCTGCCTGCCGCTAGCCCTGGGGATAGACGCTGCTTCCCGGATACCGGGCGATATCACCAAGCTGCTCCTCAATGCGCAGGAGCTGGTTGTATTTGCAGACCCGGTCGGTGCGTGAAGGAGCTCCCGTCTTGATCTGGCCGGAGCCCGTGGCGACGGCTATGTCGGCGATGGTGGTGTCTTCGGTTTCTCCCGAACGATGGGCGATCACCGCCGTATATCCGGCGGCGGCCGCCATGGCCAGGGCGTCGAGAGTCTCCGACAGGGTGCCTATCTGGTTCACCTTGATAAGAATCGAATTTGCGACACCTTCGTCAATTCCTTTCTTCAACCGGGCAGTATTGGTAACGAACAGGTCGTCACCAACGAGCTGCACCCGGCCGCCCAGTTTCTCCGTGAGCGCTTTCCATCCCTTCCAGTCATTCTCGGCCATGCCGTCCTCTATGGAGACGATAGGATAGGAATCACAAAGTTCTTCATAAAAGCCTACCATCTGTTTCGGGGTCAGGGAGCGATTCTCGCCCGCCAGCACATACTTGCCCTTCTGGTAGAATTCCGTGGAGGCCGCGTCAATGGCGATGGCCACGTCCTGGCCTGCCTTGTATCCCGCCTTCCGGATCGCCTTGATGATGTAATCGATGGCTTCCCCGTTGGAACCCAGGTCAGGCGCGAAGCCTCCCTCGTCTCCCACCGAAGTGCCCAGGCCGGCCCTGGCCAGCACGGCCTTGAGGGCGTGGAAGACCTCGGCGCCCATCTGCAGGGCCTGCGCGAAGCTCGCCGCGCCGACGGGCACACACATGAATTCCTGGATGTCCACGTTGTTGTCGGCATGGACGCCGCCGTTGAGGATGTTCATCATCGGAACGGGCAGCACAAAAGCGTTGACCCCGCCCAGGTACTGATAGAGCGGCAGGCAGGCGCTTTGGGCGGCTGCCTTGGCGACTGCCAGTGAGACGCCCAGGACGGCGTTGGCGCCCAGCCTGCCCTTGTTGTCCGATCCGTCCAGGACAAGAAGGGCCTCGTCGAGCTCACGCTGGGCTGTGGCGTCCATGCCGATGACTTCCTCGGCGATAGGACCGTTGACGTTGGCAACCGCCTTCATTACCGACTTGCCTCCATAGACCTTTTTGTTGCCATCCCTGAGCTCTACGGCCTCTAAGGTGCCGGTGGAGGCGCCGGACGGCACCGAAGCCCGCCCCATGGAGCCGTCTGACAGCTCCGCTTCCACTTCCACGGTCGGATTGCCCCGGGAGTCGAGTATCTGACGCGCGTGCAGATCTATGATCATGGACATGGCTGAAACCTCCTGGTTGCGCATCCTGTAATTACCTGTTCTTCCCCCTCTCGCCCGCTGCCCCGAGCACGGCAGCTTCTGTTTCGGGGACACAATACTAATTGGATCAGCGAATTAAATGCTAATTAGTATTGTGTCCCCGAAACAGGTCCCGAAAAGGTCTCTGAAATCTACTGCTTTGCCTGCTGATAATATTCTTCCTTCCTGTCCAGAGGCAACCGGCTGAAATCCTCGCCGGCAGCAGCTGCCAGCTCCGCGGCTCTTTCCACGCGGTGCCTGAACCGCCGCGTCGCGCTCCTCAGGGCCAGCTCCGGATTCACCCTCAGCTTGCGCGCCAGGTTGACAACCGCAAAAAGCATGTCTCCCATCTCATGGTAGGCGGCGGTATCGGGTCCGCGCCTGTTGCCGGCGCCGTCGTCCTCACGAGGCTCGGCCGCCAGAGCTTCCCTGAGCTCCCGGACCTCCTCGTCCAGCTTGTCGAAAATGGGAGCCTCTGTCTCCCAGTCGAAACCGGCGGCGGCGGCCCTGGCCTGCATCCTCTGCGCGTACAGAGGCGAAGGCAGTTCTGACGGGACATCGTGAAAGATGCCTTCCCTGCCCTCCTTCTCGCGCTTGATCCTCTCCCACCGCTCAACGACCTCGGCGGCGCTGCCCGCCGCCGTCTCGCCGAAAACGTGGGGATGCCGCAGCACCAGCTTGTCGATGATGCGCCTGGTAATGCCCTCCAGGGAATCCCAGCCCTTCTCCCGGGAGAGATGCGAAAGGAAAAATATATGGAAAAGCAGGTCGCCCAGTTCGCCGGTCACGTCCTCAGGCCGTCCGGTGTGAACGGCATCGATGAGCTCGTAAGTCTCCTCCAGGGTGTGTGTGACGATGTCCTCCATGTCCTGCTCCCGGTCCCACGGACACTCTCTCCTGAGAGTAGTGACCAGGTCGTCCAGTTCCAGAAGCACACCGGCAAGGGCTTGACGGCCGGCGTCGTCGCCGAGGTCATGTTTTCTCGGGCTCATGCTTTCTCCCATTGGGATCATCCACGGTTCCGGATCAGTTTGCCACAGAATAAGCCGGGATGAACCCGCCCGGGATCTGAAACGGAAACCGGAAACAAAAAATTCAGGGGCGCAGTTCACCGCCTGCGCCCCTGTGACTCGCCTGTCGACGCCGTTTAGGTTTTACGGAGCCGCCGGCTGCGCTTGGGGCTGTCCGTTGCCGGGCGCTCCGGCTTCTTCCGGCTGCTCGCCTGCTCCCGCCTGCGGGGTGTCCGGCTCGTATCCGGGCGCGTAATTGATCGTGTAGGCGCCCTTGACCTCCGCAAGCCAGGCGTCAAAAGATTCCCGCTGGTTCTCCATGAAGAGCCCCTGTACGAGCTCCTCCCTGACTTGTTCAAAGCTCTGCAGGCCGGCGGGGATGATCTCCGTCACCTGGATGACATGAAATCCGAACGAGCTCTGCACCGGCCCCGAGGTCTGCCCGGCCGCCAGCTGGCCCATGGCCTCTTCGAACTCCGGCACAAGGCCGCTGTTCTGGGTGGCCACCTCGCCCAGGTCGCCGCCCTGGTCCTTGCTGCCGGGATCCGTGGAGACCTCCGCCGCCACCGCCGCGAAGTCTTCACCGGCGTTCAGGCGGGCTATTACCTGGTTGGCCGCCGCCTCGTCCCCGACCACGATATGCCTGACCTTGCGGGTCTCGGGCTTGGTGAAGAGCGCCTGGTTCTGGTTGTAATACTCGAGTGCCTGTTCGTCGGTGACCGGTTCGGCATCCCTGGTCACCTCCGGGAACAGCCTCTGAAAGAGCAGGCTTTTACGCTGCTGTTCCTGGAATTCTCTCAGGCTCATATTCTGTTCAGCCAGCAACGAATCCAGCTGATCCCGGCCTCCCACCTGCTCGTTTATCCGCTCGACCTGTTCGGTGACTTCCTCGGTGGAGACAGTAATGCCCAGCTTCTCCGCCTCGAACCAGAGTATCTCCTCGATCACCAGGCGCTCCAGGACATTTTTCTCGATCTCCCGGTACTCGTCCGTGCCCTTCTCCGGCAACTCCCCAAGATTTTGGAAGGAGGACTGGGCCTCTTTCATCGCGGATTCCAGGTCCGCTGTCGTGATCTCCTTGCCGTTTACTTCCGCGACCATGCTGGCGCCACATCCGGCAACAAGCGCCACGATCAGCACCAAGAGCGCGATCGGAATAGCAGCAGCGAACCATGCTTTCATTTCATGACCATCCTTATAGTTTGAATCTGCTGAGGTTTATGGCTGCTGCGGCGCAGCAGGCTCCGGTAGGGGCTCAGCCCCCTGGTTCTCGGGAGGCACGATCAGGTCGTCAGGAGGCGCCGTCTCTGTTGAGGCGGGTTCCTCGGGACCGTAACCCTCCGCGTACACTATATCGTAGCGGCTGCGGGCTTCCTCGAGCCATTCTTCAGCCACTTCTGACTGGCGGGTCTGCCGCAGGAATGTCTCGACATCCTCCCGGGCTTCTTCAAACTGCGGTATGCCGGCGGGGATGATCTCGGTCACCTGGATGACATGAAATCCGAACGAGCTCTGCACCGGCCCCGAGGTCTGCCCGGCCGCCAGCTGGCCCATGGCCTCTTCGAACTCCGGCACAAGGCCGCTGTTCTGGGTGGCCACCTCGCCCAGGTCGCCGCCCTGGTCCTTGCTGCCGGGATCCGTGGAGACCTCCGCCGCCACCGCCGCGAAGTCTTCACCGGCGTTCAGGCGGGCTATGACCTGGTTGGCCGCCGCCTCGTCCCCGACCAGGATATGCCTGACCTTGCGGGTCTCGGGCTTGGTGAAGAGCGCCTGGTTCTGGTCGTAATATTCCAGAACCTCCTCATCTGTGACCTCGATTTCCGCGGTGATGTTTTCAAACACCCGCTGTTGCAAAAGTCCGGTCCGTATCTGATCCTTCAACCGGTCTTCAGTGAAGTTCTGGCTTTCCAGCGCGCTCCGGAATGCTTCCTCGCCGCCGAACTGGTCCTTGATCAGATCAAGCTGTTGATTTATCTCTGCTTCCGAAACCATAATGCCCATTTCTTCGGCTTCAAAGGAGATGATCTGCATGTTGATCAGCTGTTCCACCTGCATCTTCTCCACTTCCCGGTACTCGTCCGTGCCCTTCTCGGGCAGGCCCTGGCCTCCGAACTGGAGTTCCAGCTCCTCCATGGCGCGGTCCAGGTCGTTGCGGGTAATGACCTTGCCGTTCACTTCGGCCACAGCGCTGCGCGGGAGCCCGCCACAGCCGGCCAGCAGGCCGGCGGCGACGCCCGCCGCCAATAACAAAATTAGTAATTTTCCTATCATTCATGAACTCCTATGGATTTGGCTAAAGGTTAGCTGCCGGTGTCAAAAGACTACCAATTATAACATCCAGCACACTCTTGACAACAATAAGGCCGGCTTCCGGATCCTCCGGCCAAAGAGCCAGCAGGCGCCTCTGCGGATAATAGGCGAAGCGCGCTCCGCTCGCCTCCAATGCTTCTCTCTGTTCAGGTCCGAGTATTATGCCTGAGAGCGCCAAACGCCCGTTCCTGAATGAGATGCCGGCGGCGCCGATAACCCCGGCGCGCAGCCTGATCTCCTGCATGTCGAGCAGATTGCCGACAACCTCAGGCATCGGACCGGAGCGGTCGGCCAGCTCGGCGCGGATCTCGCCCAGGGACGACTCGTCGCGGGCGGCGGCGATGCGGTGATGCACATCGATTCGGGCTTTCTCCAGCGGGATGTAACCGGCCGGGATGTAAGCGTTGGTGTCGACATCAAGTCGGGCCAGCCTGAACTCATCCACCGGCTGGTTCTTGAGCTCGGCCACCGCCTGCCGCAGCAGGTCGCAGTACATGTCGAAGCCTACCGCCGCCACATGGCCGGATTGCTCATCACCCAGAAGGTTGCCGGCGCCGCGTATCTCCAGGTCCCGCATGGCAATCCTGAAACCCGAACCCAGTTCCGAGTAGTCGCTCAGGGTCGAAAGCCGCGCCCGCGCCTCATGCGTCAGCTCAGCGTATGGCGGATAGAACAGGTAGGCATGGGCCACCACGTCGGAGCGTCCGATGCGCCCCCGGATCTGATACAGCTGGGCCAGGCCCAGGGCATCGGCCCGGTCCACGATCAGCGTATTTGCGGTGGGAATGTCCAGGCCGCTCTCGATGATGGAGGTGCAAACCAGGACGTCGGCTTCCTCCCGAAGGAACTCGGCCATGACCGATTCCAGCCGGCGCTCGGGCATCTGGCCGTGAGCCACCACGAATCTGGCATCCGGCAGCAAACGCCTGAGCTCGTCCGCCTTCTCTTCAATGGTCTCGACGCGGTTGTGGAGGAAGAACACCTGGCCGCCTCGTTCCCTCTCCCGCATCACCGCCTGCCTTACCGCCTCGTCATCATATTCTCCCACGAAGGTGCGGATGGGATAGCGGCCCGCCGGGGGAGTCTCCATGACCGAGATGTCCCTGATGCCGGAGAGCGACATCTGCAGCGTGCGGGGGATGGGAGTGGCCGAGAGGCTCAGCACGTCAACCTTCAGCTTAAGCTGCCGCAGGGCCTCCTTCTGGGCCACCCCGAAACGCTGCTCCTCATCAAGGATGACCAGGCCAAGGTCCCCGGGAATTATGTCGGCGGAAAGCAGCCGGTGCGTGCCGATCAGCATGTCGATCTTTCCATCCCTGAAGCCGGCCGCCAGGCGGCGGCTTTCGGCCGGGGTGCGGAACCGGGATATCATCTCCACCACGACCGGATACTTCTCGTACCGGGTGCTGAAGGTCTGGTAATGCTGCATGGCCAGGATTGTGGTTGGCACGAGCATCAGCACCTGCTTGCCCTGCGCGACTGCCTTGAAGGCAGATCTGAGCGCCACCTCGGTTTTGCCGTAGCCCACATCGCCGCAGATGAGGCGGTCCATGGGATGTGGAGACTCCATGTCGTCCTTGACGTCCTCGATGGCCGCCACCTGGTCGGGAGTCTCGATGTAGGGGAAAGCGGCCTCCAGCTCCATCTGCCACTGATCATCCGGGCCGAAAGCGTGACCGGGGAGGCTCTGCCGCACCGCGTATAGCTGCAGCAGTTCGCCGGCCATCTCCCGGGCGGCGCCGCGGGCGCGGGCGCGGGCCTGGGCCCAGGCGCGGCCGCCCAGTTTGTTGAGCGGCGGCGCCCCCGCAAAGGCGCCTACATAACGGGAGACCTTGTCAATCTGGTCATGCGGGACGAAGAGCCGGTCCTCGCCCCTGAATCTCAGGTGCAGATAATCACGGTTGACGCCGGCCACTGTCTTGGTCTGAACCGACTCAAAGATTCCTATGCCGTGATCCTCATGTACCACATAATCTCCAGGAGTCAAGTCCCGGAAACTCATGATGGCGCGGCCGGCAAACGCGAGGCTCTGGCTGCGGGACGACCTGCCGGGTCTCAGAAGGGAACGGTCCGGAAAAACAGCGAGGCGCAGTTCCTTGCTGATGAAGCCCTCCGGCGGCGGAGCCGCCACCAGCCAGGCTCCGGGCTTTTCAGGCGGGGTCTGGCCGGGCGCCAGGTATTCAGCCTTTCCTTCCATGCTGTGCTCGGCGCGGCGGGCGGCTCCCTCCGAAGAAAAATGTACAAACACCCGCAGGCCCTCCCCGGCCATGCGCCTGAGCCTGGAGCCCGCGTCGACAGGCTTGCGGGAGGCTGATTTGAAACCCGATGCGGTGAAAACATGGGGTTGCCCGCCGGGCAGGCTTTCCAGGATGGCGGCGGTGCCTGATTCTAGCCGCGCCGTTAGGTCTTCCGGCTTGAAGTAGTAGCGGCCGGCATCCGCTTCACCGTTCGCCTCGACGGCGTCCTCCCACAACGAGGCGACTACCTCGCCGGCCTGCAGCGGGTCAACGAGGCAGACGGGGCGCCCGGACACCACGGCCCGCGGCCGGCCGGTGGGTGCCGCGCCCGCGGTCGCCGCTTTTCCTGCCGCGGCTGCCTGCCGCCCCGATGCCCCGGCCGATAACGCCCCCAGGGCGGCTTCGTCCGGCTCACCGGCCGTGAAAATCAACACCTGCTGCTCCGAGGCATGGGAGCGCTGGGTAAAGGGCGAGAACCTGCGGATCGACTCGAGCTCGTCGCCCCAGTATTCCAGCCGGACCGGCGACCTGTCCGTGGAAGGAAACACATCGATGATCCCTCCCCTGACAGCGAACTGTCCGGGGTCTTCAACCTGGGGCACCCGCTCGTAGCCCAGCGCGGCGATCATCGCGATAACGGCGTCAAATCCCTGCTTCCCCCCACGCCCGCCAGTATCGAGCGCCAGCGGGTCCGGCCAGAGATCCGGCAGCAGCGCCCGCTCGAGGAGGGCCGCCACGTCCGCCACCACCACCCCCGGACTTTCCGATTTGAGCAGTGACAGGGCGGCGTGCCTGAGCCCTGCCACGGTTGCTGAGGGAATGGCGGCGCTACCGATAAGGGCTCCGCGCGCGGGCAGCAGCCTGACAGGCGGAGCGCCTGCCGGACCGCCGGAAAAAGCATTGATATCAGCCGCCAGCCTGTCCGCGTCGGCGGCGCCGGGCGCGGCTACGACGAGCGGCTTTCCCGGCCAGGCCTCCTCGCGCAGGGCGGCCAGCAGATATCCCTGGAAAAAAGTAGGGGCATAAACGCGCGCGGGCCCCAGGGCCAGCGCATCCAGAAGTTTTTTAAACGGTTCGCTGCTCTTTATGAATGAGGAATACAAAGTGAGGTTCCGGCCCCGGGTTGCTTACATCTCCCCTATAAGAGTGTAGGTTTTTTGATCGCCAAACCGGAAGTTTACGGGCGGAAATTTAAAGTTCGTTAATGGCATCGGAACCGGAGGCAGGTTCCTGGGCCGGTTGCCGGCCGCTTCGAGGCGGCTCCGGGGCCTGGCGGCGGTTGAACCTGCTCATCGCAGTTTCGATGCCATCGGTGATAATGGTCTCCACGCAGTCGGAAGCAAGGGCCAGCACCGACTCGACGGCTTCGTTTGGCTCCTCGAAGGGCGATAGCACCCAGTCGCGAGGATCCACCGCGGGATCATCCGGCCTGCCGATGCCCAGCCGCACCCGGTTATAGGCGGGCGTGCCCAGCCGCCCGGTGACGCTTTCCAGCCCCTTATGGCCCCCGGCGCCTCCTCCGAGGCGGCAGCGCACCGTGCCAAAGGGAAAATCCAGATCATCGTGAACGACAATGATGCGCTCCGGGGGAACATGCTTCTTGCGGGCAGCTTCAGCCACCGCTTCACCGGACAGGTTCATGTAGGTCTGGGGCAGCAACACCGCTACCGGATGTCCCTCCAGGACTCCCTCACACCAGCGGCCTCCGTAGCGGCGGCGGGTCCGGCCCATCCGGTGGCGCCTCATGAAGAAACTGGCTACCATGAAGCCGGCATTGTGGCGCGAAAGGGCGTATTCTTCCCCGGGATTGCCCAGGCCTGCCAGGAGAGTCAGGTCTTCTCGAGCTTCGCGGTTGCGGAACAGAGACATCGGGGCTACCTCATGGATCCCCGGGACGGGACCTCGTCCGCCTCTTGTCCCCGGGATAACAGGCAAGGCAAGCCGGAACTAATATCACGTCCTCAAATTTCTGGGCTATTCGGATTCGCCGCCCTCGGGTTCGGCGGGCTTCTCCTCAGCCTCAGGGGCCTCGCCCTCTTCGGCGGCGGCCTCGACTTCCTCTTCCACGATTTCCTCTTCAATCGCGAGCTTCGGAGCCATGACGGCCGCCACCAGCGTCTCTGGATCATCCAGTATCTCCACGCCCGGCGGAGCCTTCAGGTCCGAGACACGGACGGAATCGCCGATGTTCAGCTCTTCCACGCCGCATTGGATGACTTCCGGTATATCCCTGGGCAGGCTGCGGATGTGAACTTCCCGGAGAGCGTGGTCCATGATGCCGCCGTCACGCGTCCCGGCCGCCTGTCCAACCAGCTCCACATAGACCGAAGAATCGATCGGCCGGTCCATCCTTACTTCGATGAAATCCAGATGCAGCAGGTCTCCGGTAATGGGATCGCTCTGATATTCCTTGAGCATGGCAAGCTGGGATTTATCCTTCTGGCCTTCGAACTTCAGATTGAGAATCTGTGTCCTCCGGCCGCGGCCCAGCGCCTGCCTGAGAGCCTTCTCATCGACCGACAGGGAGATGCCGCTGTTGCCACCGCCGTAGAGTACGCCGGGTATCTGGCCTTGCCGGCGCATTCGCCTGGCTTCAGGGCTGCCGAAACTGTTTCGCTCCCTGACTGTAAGATTGGCTTGCTTCATTTAGTCTCCTTATCAAAAAAGCTGGTCGTTGCCCTCGAAGAGCTTGCTCACCGACTCATCCCTGAAAACACTCTGAATCGTATCCGCCAGTGTCGAGGCAACCGACAGAACCTTTATTTTGCTTATCTTTTTATCGGGATTCAAGGGCAGCGTGTCTGTGACAACGACTTCCTTGACCGGAGATTGCTGGAGCCGCTCATACGCGGGTCCTGACAGCACGGGGTGTGTGCAGGTGGCATAGACCTCGCGGGCGCCCATTTCCATGAGCGCTTCCGCGCCCGCGGCGATGGTGCCGCCGGTATCGATCATGTCATCCACCATGATGCAGGTCTTGTCTTGCACATCGCCGATTACCTGCATGATCTCAGCGACATTGTGTATGGGCCGGGTCTTGGTGAGAATGGCCAGATCGACATGATCTCCCATCTTGTCGGCAAACTTTTTAGCCCGCTTCACGCCTCCCACATCCGGCGACACCACTACGACCTCCTCCTGGGGCAGACTCATGAGGCGGAAATGGCCCACCAGGATGGAAAGCGCCGTCATATGATCGACGGGGATGTTGAAAAATCCCTGCACCTGGCCGGAGTGCAAGTCCATGGTCAGCACCCGGTCCGCGCCAGCCACCTGCAGGAGGTCGGCCACCAGCTTGGCTGAGATGGGCTCCCGGCCGGCGGACTTCTTGTCCTGACGGCAATAACCCAGCCACGGCATGACCGCGGTGATACGCCTTGCGGAAGCAAGGTTGGCGGCCTGGATCATGACCAGCAGCTCCATGAGATTGTCGTTCACTGGAGGGCTGGTTGACTGGATGAGGAACACGTCGCTGCCGCGTATGTTCTCCCGGTACCTGACATAGATCTCGCCGTTGCTGAACGTGGTCGCCTCGATGTCCCCGAGCTTGATCTCCAGATGCTCGGCGATCCTGCTGCCCAGGCTGGGGATGCTGCGGCCGCAAAAGACCATCAACCTTTTGCTGTACTGGGTCAGGATGCTGCTCGGCGTCATTCCTCGCTCCTCCCTGTCTCCCTGTCCTGGCGGGGTCTGAATTTTTTCCGGGCATAATCAGCAATGTTCCTCTGGCGGCTGCGGGCAATACCCAGCGCCCCCTCCGGAACATCGTTGTTGATCACTGAACCCGCCCCGGTCATGGAATCATTCCCCACAGTTACCGGGGCCACAAAAGTCGTGGCCGCGCCCGTGTTAACGCGCCTGCCGATGACGGTCCGGTGCTTTCTGACGCCGTCGTAATTAGCGGTGATGTTGCCGGCGCCGATATTGGTTCCTTCGCCAACTTCGGCGTCGCCCACATAGCTTAAGTGGGGCACCTTGGCCTTGGCGCCGATGAGGCTGTTCTTGATCTCCACGAAGGTTCCGGCCTTGGCGCCCGGCGCAAGCCGCGCCCCCGGCCTCAGGCTGGCGAAGGGCCCCACGCTGCAGCCGGCGCCAATCTCAGCGCCCGCGGCGTGTGAAAAAACAACAGTAGCCCCATCGTCGACCGCGGAGTCGATCAGGGTCGTCGACGGGCCGATGAGGCAATCCTCTCCCACGACAGTCTTGCCCACAAGCCTCGTCAAGGGCTCCAGGACCGTGTCGCTCCCAATCTTCACATCTGCGTCCACGTACGTGCTGTCCGGGTCTCGCACCGTCACCCCTTCGATCATATGGCGGTCGATTATGCGCCGGCGCATGATCGCCTCAACCCGCGCCAGGTCGAGGCGGGAATTCACCCCCAGAGTGACATTCGCGTCTTCGACCCTGTGGACGAGCACCACCAGGCTCCGGTTCGAGAGAATCCCGATAACGTCCGTGAGATATACCTCTCCCTGGACGTTGTCGCTGCCCACCTCCGCCAGGGCTTCCCACAGCGAAGCAGACTCGAAGGCGTAGACGCCGGCGTTAACTTCGCAGATGCGCATTTCCTCTTCGGTGGCGTCCCGGTGTTCGACGATCCTGGTCACGCGGCCGTCGGCATCGCGGCAGACGCGGCCGTAATGGCCGGGATCCTCCATCTCCACAGTCATGACCGTACAGGCTGGATTCGAACGCGTGTGGACTGCCAGCAGCTCCCCCAGCTCTTCTCCGGTCACCAGCGGCGTGTCGCCGTACATGATGACTATATCGCCGTCAAAACCGGCGAGCGCGTCCTGGCATGAGCGCACGGCGTCGCCCGTACCCAGCTGCTCTTCCTGGATGATCACCTGGGCATTCTGAGGCAGGAACTGGTGAGCATCGTCGAGGCCGGGACCCAGGACCACAAGCAGCCTGTCCGGAGAGACGGCCGCCGCCGTCCTGTTTATCCACTCGATCATCGGTCTGCCGCATATGGTGTGCAAGACCTTGGGTATCTTCGATTTCATGCGGGTGCCCAGGCCAGCCGCCAGGACGATCACGGCCAGTGCGCGTCTGGATTTTTTAGCGGGGACTGAATGCATGAATCTGGAATCGGTTATCTCACCGGAAAATCAGACGGGATTCCGCCTCTTCCCCTCGCCGCTGGACAAAAAAATGGAGCGATGCCTCGCTCTGAAGTACCGGACGTATGGCTGGGGCGGGAGGATTCGAACCTCCGGTCACGGGACCAAAACCCGTTGCCTTACCACTTGGCTACGCCCCATGGGCAGCCAAAGAAGGCCGAAAAATTATAGTGCAGCAGAAAGGGGAGGTCAAGAAAGGGGTATGAAATCGTGCGGCCGACCCTCACGGGGCCGGCCGGCTTAACAAGCTGTTTTTTGGTGCCGTTATGCGATTACAGTGCTACTGGCAGCGATTCGGGAGCCTGGCGTACCTGCTCCCTGTTCATGCGTATCCGGAGACGCCGGTTCGGTACATCCACGTCTTCGATAACGTCGACCGGAATAATGGCCTTGTGCCCGAAGATCCACCGGCGCGTGCCCACGATCAAAAAATCAGGGGTCAGGGCATCGCTCCAGTAGAGAACCTGGTCGATTACGCCGGCGTTGCCGTCCTGCGCTTCGACCTCGAATCCATTCAGGCTGGTCACGCCAGCCTCCTTGAGCCTTCTGAGGCAGTGGGCGCTAACCTCCTTGGCTGTCATCATACCCCCTTTCCGCAAACTTGAGACTTGCGGCGGCCGGCCGCGGGCCGCCATTTTGAAAAACCTGTTCTATGTCCGGGAACACGAATTACAGTGTCCCCGGCAGTATTAGTCCGGACTTTAGCGCTCATAACCCTGAGCATAAACGGGCGGCGGGCAAAGCCAGGTGAGCACATGGCTCGATCCGGCCCTGCCCGCCAGGGTGGGGGTACCCAACTTCAAAAACCTTGGCGATGTTCCCCGTGCTTAACCGATAACTCGGCCCGCCGCTACGGCTGTTATCCAGGGCCTGACTTATGTTGGATATTTTATCCATTCCTGCGGAAAATACCATCAGGGAAAACGCCCAAAGACCGGCAGGAATCCCCCTATAGATAATCAGCATGGTGCTGTTCAGGAAGCGCCTTCCAGCTGTTTCGCCCGGCTGGTGGCCGGTTCCGGACAACATGCGAAAATCCCGGCGGCCTTGTTTATCGCGGGAGCGGTTGAACCGTCCAGACGCGAGGGTGGTCCCTCAACAGGCTGGCGGCGGCTTCCGCAGCCTGTTTTTTACTTGCGAAAAGGCCAAATACCGAAGGACCGCTGCCGCTCATGAGGGCGCCGGCGGCGCCCAGGCCGACCAGTTCTCGCTTTATGGCGGCGATCCCGGGATAGAGGTGCATGGCGGGCGGCTCCAGGTCATTATGAAGAAGCCGCGCCAGAGAACCGAGATCGGCGGCGGCGCGCAGGGCGGCCCGGTCCCGGCGGCAGCTCTCCGCAAAGGCGCGGATCCCGGGCCGGCACATGCGGTCATACAGGCGGTAGACATCCGCCGTGGAGAGCTCAGCCGGTGGGGCGACGATGACTGCGGCGTAATCGGCCGTGATACCTGCAGGGGCAAGCCGTTCTCCGGCGCCCTCGGCCAGCTGCGGCCCCGGTTCGAGGAAGAAGGGCACGTCGGCTCCCACCCGCCGGGCGACTTCCGCAAGCCGCGCCGGGCTCATGCCGGCTGCCAACTCCGATGCCAGCATCTTCAGGGCCGCGGCCGCATCGGAGCTCCCGCCTGCCAGTCCGGCTGCGACCGGTATCTGCTTGTCGAGCCTGAAGTCCGCCCCGATTTTTTTCCCGGTTGCCGCCCCCAGCAGGCGCGCTGCTTTTGCCACTGTGTTTTCTCCCGGAGGAATGCCGCTGCCCTCGATCCGCACCCCCGGACGCCCGGAAACCTTGAGGAAGATCCGGTCATACAGCGTGACCTTCTCCATCAGGGAGCATATCGGATGGTAGCCGTCCGGCCGCAACGGACCGACGTGAAGAAAAAGGTTGATCTTGGCAGGAGCCAGCGCCTCAGGCATTGCCGCCCGCCCCTTTCCCCCCGCCGCTCCGCCCGCTGTCCGCTGGCCGGTCCGCCGCTTTTGCCTGCTCGATCAGCAGCCGGGCCAGATCCTCGAACTGCTGCGGCGTCAGATCCTGCGGCCTGGCGCTCAGGGGAACATCCAGCCGCCCCAGCAGCTCCTCCACCGCCTGCCGGCGCCTGTGCGCCTCCACCGGCCTGAGCGGCTCCGGGACAATATCCGCGCCCGCGAGGCTGTTGGCCAGCTTTTTGCGCCTTTGGCCAAAAGCCGCGTATACGATTTCCTTCACCGCGGTGAAATTCCTGGCTGTGAACCGGGTCCCGGGCCGGCGCCGGAAAACCAGGAGGCTGGAACGCACCCGGGGCCGTGGGAAGAAGACGGAGCCGGAGATGTTGCGGGAGGAGACTTTCAAGGTCATGAGCTGGATCATCACCGAAATGGCGCCATAAGCCGCCGTTCCGGGGGCCGCGAACAGGCGGTCGGCGATCTCCTTCTGAACCATAAGGCACCAGAGCTTCACCGTTGGCAGCTCCTGAATGCTTTTCATAACCAGCGGCGCGGCCACGTTGTAAGGAAGGTTGGCCACGAACTTGCCTGGCGGCGGATCAAGGGCGGCGAAGTCGAGCCTCATCGCATCGGCCCTGTGTATCCGGAAACCGGGACGACTGCCGAACTCCTCCTGAAGCAGCGCGGCCAGCCGCCGGTCCAGTTCGACGCAATGGACCAGGCGGCACCGGTCCAGCAACCGTTCGGTCAGTACTCCCAGCCCCGGTCCCACCTCGAGCACGACATCATTCCTGCCCAGCGAGGCTGACCGTTCGATGACATCCAGGATGTTCGGATCGATCAGGAAATTCTGGCCCAGCGCCCGGTCGGGCGTTATTCCGCTCCTCTGGAGGCGTTCAACTGGAGTCGGCAAGCCGTCATTCCCTGTACTTTAAAATGCGAAACGATATACCAGGAGGAAAGCGGCCAAGGCCCACACGTAGTAGGCGAAGATCCTCAGATCATGGCGGCGGATGAACTTCATCAGGAATTTGATGGCCGCAAATCCGGCAACAGCCGCCGCCAGGAAACCCAGCGCCATCGCGGCCGGGCCTTCCGGCGAGTCGGCCATGCCGTTTCCAAGTTTGAACACCGCCGCTCCGGCGATTATAGGGATGCTCAGCAAAAAAGAAAAGCGCGCCGCCGCTTCCCTGGTCAGCCCCAGGAAAAGTCCGGCTGATATGGTCGCCCCCGAGCGCGATATCCCCGGGGTGATTGCCAACGCCTGGGCGGCTCCCATGAGAAGAGAGTCCCAGATCCTCATCTTCTCCAGGTTCCTGGTCCGGCGGGCAGCGGCTTCGCTTGCGACCAGCAGCAGACCGGTGACGATCAGGAAGATTGCCACATAAAGGGGTGCCTCGAAGAGCGCCTCGAACCTGTCCGCCAACAGGCCGCCGGCCATGATCCCGGGGACCGTTCCCAGGGCAATATATACTCCCAGCCGCCTGCCGGCGCGCGCGGAGTTCCCACGGCGGAAAAACGATGTCACGACCTGCGTGACATCTCGCCAGAAATATGTCAGAACGGCTGCCAGGGTGCCAAGGTGCAGGACGATGTCGAACGACGTGGATGGTATCTCCCATCCCAGGAGGTCCGGCACCACCACCAGGTGGCCCGAGCTGCTGATCGGCAAAAATTCAGTCAGGCCCTGCAGCAGCCCCAGGATGAGCGCCTCGAAAGCGCTCACGCCGTTGTTCCCGGACTGCCGGGAATCAACATGGCCGTCCGTGACGGCTGCAAGGAGCTGGCAACCATGATGGCCATGGCCGGGGACACTCCCGTACAGCCGGTTATACAGAGGCTATCCGGAATGGTGCCGGTCAGGAATTCAAACAGTGAACTGAGCATCACTTGATGACAAGCTTACAGATTGACCCGCGGGAAGTAAAACCCGGATGTCGCGCAAGTCGGGGGGGGCGGGCCGCAGGCGGCCCGTCCCCCCCGCTTTTGTGTCCTGATATCCGCTGCGGCTACGCGGCGGCGATTATCTCATCGACGGCGCCGGCGAGCTTGGCGCCGTCCAGACCCATGTGCAGGCGGTAACATCCGGCCGTCTGCACCAGAGAGGCCAGGAGCGCGAAATTCTCCTCGCTGGTTTGGGGGTCCATGAAAAGAAATGCGTACAGGATCAGCTCCGCGAGCGCCTCGGTCTGACCGACACGTTCCCAGCGGGTCAGCCCGTCGGCGGAAATGACCGGGAAGACAAGCAGATCTGTCCGGCACGATTCGATAACAGCATCTGAGCCGACGTCATTCAGGTTGACCCTGGCTCTGGGCTGCCAGCGGTCCTCGGTCAGGTTCCGGGCCAGGGCCAGCTGCGGGTACAGGTCCACCGTTTCGGAGCATACATCCACTTCCTCGGGGAAGAAAAGCATCTCCGCTCCCCCGCGGGCGCGCCTGACAAAGACGGTGTCGTCTCCCAGCAGCCTGAAGCCCTGACGCAGCAGATGGAGAGAAAGTGTGGACTTGCCGCAGCCGCTCTTCCCCGGAAACAGGACTCCCTTGCCGCGCCGCTCCAGGCCGGCCGCGTGAATCGGGAATACTCCCCGCGTTTTGAGCAACTGCGCCCACATCGGGAAGAAGATCACATGCGCCACTGACCAGGCACACGCGGCAATATCAGGCTCGACAAAAGCGACTGCCAGCCCCTCGTCAGGATCGGCCACCACCCAGCCGGCGCCGGGTACTTCCTGGTAGCGCAGGCGGCCTTCCTTCACATATTTAAGGACATGCCAGTCGTAAAGGAGCTCGCTGTTTCCCGACCTGTCGCCCGGCTCGTATTCGAAGCCGGGTTCCCTGGTGAGCAGGTAGAACTCTATATCCGGTTCGGCATACGGCTGGCCGCGAAAAGGCCTGAGGAAATCCTGGACAGCCAGGGCCAGCAGATGATCATCCGTGTTGACCCTGGTAACCAGCCCGTGCACGAAATATGTGGCCGCGTTCAGCCTGCCCCCTCTTATGCGTTTTTCGATGCTTTCGCCGAGACTGCCCGGCACCTTCCCTCCTGCCTTCGCTCCTTAAAATGACCGTCCCTTTGCCTTGCGTTCGTCTTGCTCTTTATTAACAGTGAACCGTCCGTCCGCGGCTTAAGGCGCCGGCGGCACGATGATCTCGATGCCTCCCGAATCCCAGCCGCCGCCATCACCCGGGGGCGGGTCCTGCGGCGGTGGACCTGGAAGCTGGCTGCCGCCCGGCCGGCTGCCGTCCGGCTGGCTGCCTCCGGGCTGGTTGCCGCCCGGCTGGCCGGCCGGACCTGCTGGAGCCGGAGCGCCCGGCAGAGGAGCTACGCCCAGCCTTGCTTCCGTATCCTGCAGAATCGTCTCGAAGTCCAAAGAAGAATCGCCATAATCGGAGCGGATGGCGTCACAGACCTGCCTGGCCGTCTCCTCGTCGCCATACCGGGCCGTCATCTCGTCAATGCATTGTTCCTCGGTGTAGCCGGGAAGCACGTTATCTCCCGCACCTGAGACCGTCGAAACTGTCACGCTGTCCGAAGCTTCATCGTCCAGCTGGGAACCGGCGGTGCCCTGTTCTTCGTTTCCGCCACACCCACCTATCAAAATGATTCCTGCCAGAACCAGCACAGCCGCCGCCGCTGTCGCGACCACCAGCCATTTCCGCCGTCCCCACGGCCCGCCACTGAGGTCAACAGCTTTCATATTCCGTACACTCCTCGCCTGTCGCTTGCAAAACAGAGTGAATTAATTTTACTCCATTTCCGGCAATCATGCTCTAAAACTTAAGATGTCTTAAAAAGGAGGGAGGCCCTGGGGCCTCCCTCCCGGTGCTTCGCTTATGTCTGGCCGCGCCTTATCCCTCAGGCGGGCCCGGAACCACTACGCTACACTGCCAGTCGGGACACTCGAACGTGACGTCCCTCAGGTTCTCATGCCTGACGAGAACCGGCTTGGCATAGGGTTCCCGCGTTTTCTTGGTCTTCATGCGGTCTCTCCTATGTTCGTCGATCATGATACTGGCTATCCCTTTATTCCTGCCTAGGGATACGTGTAGCCGTTTCCGCTGCAGTCCTCGGCGGAGCCGCTGACGCTGGTCTGGAACCCGCCCACGCCGGCCGGCACGTCATACTTGACCGTGGCCGTGGCGCTGGAGCCGCCGGCGATGTCGCCCGCGCTGACCGGAGTGGCGCTTATCAGCGATACGCCGTTGGTGGCGGTGGCGCCGGTGATGGCCACGTTGTAGGCCGTGTCAGCGCCGGTGTTGCCCACGCTGAGGTCAACCGACAGCTCGCGCGCCGTGTAGTCGGCGTAGCTGGCCCAGTAGACGTCCGCGACGCTCAGGCTCAGGTCAGGCTTGGCCGGAGGCGGACAGCTGGAGTCGGTGGTGAAGCTGAACTCGGCGCTCTCGGCGCCGTTGGCCCAGCCGTCGTATGAGGTCACCTTGACGTAGTAGGTGGTTCCCGGCGTGAGGCCGGTGAGCGACACGGTCTTGTCGGCGTTGAGCACGGTGTCGTTGGCGACATCCGTGTAGACGCCCGAGGCGGTGCCGTACTCGACCTTCATGGTGGCCGG
>JACUUL010000107.1 GCA_014859345.1 Thermoleophilia bacterium | reverse complement strand
CCCGAGTGGGTCGCCCTGCCGAGCGCGGCTTCAGAAAGGAGGGCCGCCGTCGGGGCCCTCCTGCTTCCCTCAACCACTGCCCATCCCCGCGCCGCCCCATTTCCCATCCCCGCACCGCCCCATTTCCCATCCCTGCACCGCCCCCAAGGGAGCCTTGGCGACGAACAGCAATTTTTGCGGATAACAGCGGGATTAAAAGCAGGCGATACGGGAAAAAGAATCACGGTAGTTTCTTCACATGTCTATACATAAGGAGGCGCGTTCAATGAGCAGTAAAACGTGGTTGATAGTCTTAGTTCTGGTCGTGGTTGTCATTGTGGGGCTGATTTTAATCTTTTCCCTTAGGGCTGACGAAGAGCCGGTTGAACCTGAGCCGGTGGAACCGGTGGTGATCGAGCCGGAACCGAACACGCTATTATCCATGAAAGTGGAAACGGCTCCGGAACTCGACGCCGAATCGCTGGATTCCGCGTGGAATGACGCCCCTGAGCTGGAAGTAAGCCTGGCCAACGGAGACAACTTCGTGGCCGGCAGCACCGACGCTACGCTCAAATCCGTCTATACCGACGACGAGATCTTTTTCCTGGTGCAGTGGGACGATCCCACCGAATCCCTGGAGCGCACCCTGTGGGAGAAGCAGGGAGAAAGCGACTGGTCGAGGCTGCCCGCCGCTCAATACTACGAGGACAAGTTCGCTTTCATCTGGGAGATAGATGATAACGGAATCCAGGGCTTCAGCACGCAGGGCTGCGCGGTGGCCTGCCATCCCGGCGAAGGCGTTCCCGAGGGCGGCGACTTCGGCAAGAAATATCTTCCGAACGAGGAGGAATACGCCGACATCTGGCACTGGAAGGTGGCCCGCACCAACAGCCTGAACCTGAGCGCGTCCATAGACGCGTTCGTGGATGATCAGGCGCTAGACTCCATGCCCTATGATCCGGAAGTGCGCGAAGGCAGGGCCGGCCGTTACAGCGACCCGGGCGAGCCGTCATACCTGGACAACAGAACGGAAGACGAAACCCTGCCACTGTATCAATGGGAAGCCATGCCTGATGATCCCAGGGATCAGAACTTCCTGCTGGATGACGAAAAAGTGGATTTCGTGGATGAAGACTGGCAGCCAGGGGACCGGCTGCCGGGCGTCTATATCCTGAATGCCACCGGCGACCGCGCCGACATCATGGCGTCCAGCTACTACGCGGATGGCACATGGACCCTGGTGTTCAAGCGCGATCTGGACACCGGCAGCACCGAAACCCCGCCTGTAGACGTGCAGTTCACCGAGATGGACCGGGTGTATTACTTCGGAGTGGCTGCCTTCGACAATGCTCAGGTCAGGCATGCAACCGGACCTGATGCGCTGATGCTCAGGTTCCACCCATAATCCGGGTGTGGCCTCGGTCCGGTTTTGCCCATGCAAGGCCGGGATGCCGTAGCCGTAACACATAGCCGACGACGGGGGGCGGCCCGCAGGGCCGCCCCCCATTGTCTGCGCTATTCAAGACGCCCGGATGGAGGCTCACACGCCGAGATGGTTTCTTAACTCAACCAGGTTCAACACATCCTCCTCGTTGTACTTGAGAAGCATGGCCAGGGCGTCCCGGTCACCCCTGTGCTTCCAGCGAGTCCAGCAATTCTGAATCTGGATGTTGTCGAGGGGCGGCTGGGTCCTCCGTATGCCCAGGCGCTTTTCAACAGCCTTGAGGCCTCCTTTCAGGCCACATGACCAGCAGTCGTACATGAGATCCCGGCTTTTATAGAAATCGAGCAGGTTCAGGCCCAGATGGCGATGGATAACCTTCAGGTCGAACCCGTTGCCGTTGAATGTGTAGACGTGATTCGCTTGCGGAAGCGAGCTCTTCAGGGTTTCAGCCGTTATATCGGGCCAGACCAGCTGCCGGAGGCCGGTGTCCTCATGGTAAAAACCAATGACCGTGATGTACTGCCTGTCGTAGCTTAAGCCGTGCACGGCCCGGGTCTCGATGTCCAGATAGAGCGCGATGGGTTTGCCTCTGATGCGTGGCTTTACGCGAAGCGGCG
>JACUUL010000106.1 GCA_014859345.1 Thermoleophilia bacterium | reverse complement strand
GCGACTTGGCGGGCAAGAGTTAGGGTAAGATCGGGGTCGATGTTCGGCACGTCACACTAGCCCGCCAGTCGGATCCTCCACGATCATGCCCTCTTCCTCCATCACCCGCTGGACCTCGCCCTCGAGCTCCTCGCCCTCCAGGTGAGGCTGTGCCATCTTCACGCGAATCCGGGTGGACGCGGCACCGGCACGTCTTAGCAAATCAATCGTCTCCGCCGTCTCGCGCGGATCCCGAGCGAAATTGCCCTCGATCTCAACACGGGGCCGGAAAATCTTGTGACTGCCTGAAAATTCAGCTTTATCGATGATCAGCACTTTCTCCAGTGTGCTTTCCACCGCTGATTGCCAGTACTTTGCCTTCTTGCCGGTCGTGTTGATGCTCTTTTTCTCGCGTGTCCGGAGCGCAATGCCGCTTTCACCCTGGCCCTCGATGTGCAGCCCGAATGATTGCGGTGAGTAGCCGGCGCTGGTAACAATGCGCTCAAACAGACTCACCGCTGTATCGGCATGTTCCTGGGTGCGGATAGTGAACTGGTTCTCGGTGATGCCGGCCTTCTCAAAGCTTCCCGGATCCATATCCAGACCGACGAAAAGCTCGCGGTCCAAATCGAAGCGGGCGCCCTGGCCGCGGCCGCTGCGCTCCAAAAACTCATCGGGCACGATAATTCGCGCCTGACCCACGCGGATATCACGCATCCAGCTGGTGAACGTCTCATCCAGCGCGTCCATAAGCGACTCGCAACCGGCGGTGTCAGATCTGCCCACCCGCAGGCCCCGGCGCTTCTGATTCGGCATCATGTTTGGGATGTAGGCCGGCAGGAGGCTGATCCCGTCCGGCAGCTTGATCTCGGGGTCAAAATCGGCTGTGCTCTTGTGATCGGCAAGCGGCACCGCGTCACCCAGGAAATCATCAGACCCGGAGTAAAGACCATGGAAGATTACGCCCTTCTCATGCCTCTCAAGGTGCCGCATAATCTTCTTGCCGTCTTTTTCTACTTGGCGCCAGAAGGTGACCGCGGTCAGGTGGCCCATGCGATACTCAGGGATTGCCGCGTCCTGGTGGATGACGCTAACCAGCGGATAATCAGCCACTTCCTTGTCCCAGCCCGGCACCAGATAGATCCCGCCGATCCCTGAGCAGACGTCGGCCGCCTCCAGGAGCATGGATTCAAAGCTGAGCAGTCCCAGCAGCTCCTGCAGGCGGTCTTCTGTTAACTTGGCATCAGTCAGAGCCGTCTCCAGGTGCGCCTCCGGGATCTGGATTACCGGCGCATCGCCGAAGAGCATGTCCGAATTTGCCGCGGCGATATCGCTGGCCACCGGGACATGGATGCGGTTGATCTGCTTGCCGGTGCGGTCGTTTGCCCGACGGCGCCAGAACGAGATGCCGCCGCGGAAAGAAATGCCGAAGCTGTTTTGCTGCGACGGCAGCTTGACCGTCATGCCGGTGTGGGCCATGAGCTTGTCCTGGTCGCCGGAATACCAGGCGTCGGCCTCACGAATATCCTGTAGCACGCCGCCCCATTCAGTGGGCGGCCATCGAAGTTTTTGCGTATTTGTCGGGAGTGGCAACTTAAGCGACCTCTTTCAACGCCGGGTCGAAATGCTTCCAAACATTACGTGTGCCGCGGACGATGTAACGCTCAGCGTCCATGGCATGGTCGTTTATCTTCAACGGCTCTTCCTTGCCGCGCTCCTGGGCTTTCGGGTCCCAGACGTATGACTGCTTCTCCTCCAGGTAGCCTTCGCACCTTTTATGTGCCTTGAGCAGATCGGCGCCATGGAGTGTGCTCACATTGCGGATGCCATCGGATACGGCGTTATCAGCTTTCCGGACGTGACTCCATCCGTCGCGATGCAGCTGAGTGATGAAGGATGCTGCAGATGGATCAACGAGGATCCGCCTGAGTTCAATGGTGCCAAGTTCACCCTGGAGGTCCTCGAGCCAGGCTTTAAGCCTTGCGGAGTATTCCGCGTCAGTAAGCTGACGGTGCTTTTTCTTGCTGTCCCAGCGCCACTCCCGGGCCACGTACAGCGTGTCATCGATGCCCACGCCCACCAGTAGCGCCACGAATGGATTCGTGGTGCCGTAGTCGACGCCAAGATACCAGTCGCGGATCTGAGGCAG
>JACUUL010000105.1 GCA_014859345.1 Thermoleophilia bacterium | reverse complement strand
GCGACGAATCCCCTCTTACGAGAAGCGGGCGCTCGCGGCAAACCTGATCCGGGAACATTACAGAGCCGCCGCATGGCAGGCGCAGTATGAATTCATAACTAAGAGATTTCCCGATGTATACCAGAAAGTCTATGGGGAGGATCAAGACCCGCCGCCCGAATTCGATAAGAGGGCTGCGCTTTATACCCGCGCCTTCATCCTGGACCTCCAGGGCGGCGATAAGTGGCGGCATGTACATCTTCGTTCGGAGGACTTCATTCGTACGTTAAGACGGTATGAAAAAAAAGCGGGTATCAGGTATGGGTGCCAGGAGCGTGAGCTCGCGTCGCGGCTGGAGTGGGCAAAGCGGATCCGCGAGCAAGAGAATATCCGTTCCCCTGGCGCGCTGTTAAAGGGAGCGACCGGCGAATTAAAAAGGTTTCTTGATTCGCGGCGTCAGATCAGCCTTGAGTGGGAGTGGGCGCTTTACGAAGAGCTCTTAATTCAGGCGTCGTATCTGTACCGATGGGAAAAAGATTTGAAGCGGGGCAAACCAACAAACAGGGAGTTCGAGGCCCTGATCCCGCCCCGGCGCATCTGTAAAAATTGCGGTTTGGTATTCAGTCAGGGGCCAAGTGATAATTTCACTTTTTACTGTAAGCGCACAATCTGTCGAAGGGACAGGGACCGGAAACGTCAGATTAAGTCCAGGGAGACAAAAAAGTCTATGGAGTGGGTAAGTTAGCTACCTTTTCCCTCCAGGTGCAACACGGTATCCCCTGCCGCCCCTTCCACTATCTTCCCCGCCAGCTCAGCCGCTTCCCTTAAGGTTTCTTCACGATAATGCACATAGCGGCTGGTAACGCTCCGGTCCCTGGCGTGCGTCATCAATCGGGCGATGATGTCCCGGTCCACGCCGGCGTTTCCCAGGTTGGTCCCAAACAGATGCCTGAGCCCGTGCATCTGCCGGAAATTATCCGGTAGGCCAGCCTCGGCCTTGATTGTCTGAGCTGATTTCATGCAGGAACGCTGGCCGCCGGCCTGTCCGGGGAAGATGTAATCGGAGCGCCCCCTGGGGATTTCTTCAATCTCCCTGAGTAAACTTTCCGTAAATGAGGACATGGGGATGGTCTGCATCCTGCCGCCCTTGGTCTGGCGCAGGGTGATATTTCGGCGGTGCCAGTTAATATCATCCCACTTAAGCCGGAATATCTCGCCGCGTCTCATCCCGGTGAGCAATACCAATTTCATCGCATAGGCGGCCATATAAGAGGGCGTTTTGTTTCCCGTGTGATTGTCCAGCACCACCAGGAGCCTCTTTAGCTGCCCAGGGTTTAAGTCTTCAGTGGTGGCGTTGTCCAGCCTGGGCATCTGGATCACGAATGAGAGGCCCGGACACAGGCCGCGTTTCAGGCCGAAGTTACAGAGCCGCCTGAGCAGTTCCAGGACGTGAGCGACAGTCTGGGGGCTCTTGTCTTTAAGCTGCCGGCGCTTTAGGCGGTCGATGTCCAGCGCCAGGATGTCTTTCGGTTCCTTGTCCGCGAAGTGGGGTTCGATGTACTTGTGGTAATTGCCGTTCATGCTGCCGTTGTCTTTCAGATCGGGGCGGGCCCGGATGTATTCCTCCCATAGCCGCGAGATCGTCCATGTGCGTTTCTGCTTCTCCGCCTTTGCCTTGGCGCGGCGGTCCCGGTTCGGCAGCTGGTCCCCGTGCATCCGCTTGGCCCTGATATGGGAAGCCCTGGCGGCGGTCATGGCATCGCGCCTCTGGCGGCCCGCCACCTCTTCCACCTGTTTGAAACCCCCATCATCGCGGCGGATCCGGTAACTGATATAAAAAGTCTTGTCCTGGGCTGCCTCGCAAACGTAAACACCGGGATATTTCGTCTTCTCACGCTTCGCCATTTCATACCTCCGGTTCTTTGAGCCGCTAGCAGATCCCTGCCACTATGGTGTTAAGCCGGTGGCAGTATTCCCAACATTATTCCCAACATGGAGGCAGTATATGACGGTTAGCGGTCGTTAGTCAATGAGGAAGTGAATCGCCTTTTTTGCAGGTTCTTTCGACAATGGTCAATAGCGACGGGAAATTGTGGGAAATGCGGAAAATCCGGCCTCTCACGCCGGTAGCAGGGGTTCGAATCCCCTATGCGCTACCAA
>JACUUL010000054.1 GCA_014859345.1 Thermoleophilia bacterium | reverse complement strand
CATATTCCGGGATCTCCGGATTGACAGTCCGCCGCCCAATATGGTGAGCATCACCAAGACGGCACGGACCAAGCCTCCGTCAATTCCGGTGGACGGTAGCGAAGCCGGAAGCATGGAACCCTGTCCGGGCGGAGGCGGAGTCGCGACTGTGGCTGAAGACGAATCCCGCTGTTCGTCCTCCACCCCATCGATATTTCTGTCGCCGTTCTCGCCATTGTCCCCGTTTTTGTCCTCGCCGCCATAAAGATACTGCTCGCAGGAGGCGCATATATCAATGGTTGTCAGAAAAGAGCCGACTCCTTCCGGCACCTGCCATACGAGCGTGAACATCAACGATTCACCGGGAGCAAGGTCTCCCAGTGATGGGAGCGGATCGGTCCAGACAGTCGCGCCATCGCTGGCAACAGCCCCCGTGACCGCCACATCGTAAGCGGTGCCGTCCCCAACGTTGGTCAACAGGTAGTCTATTGTGAGCAGGCCTGCTTCGTAATCTTCCATGCTTGCCCAGTAGACATTGTAATTGCACTGAAGGACAAGCTTGTAAAGCACTTCGTCGTTACCGGAACCCTGGTCTTCCTCGATAGCAGGGCCGGCAGCAGAGTCTTCGCTGGTGGCCTGCACCGGGAGGCTTATAACCTCATCTGCGCCACCCGTGCCGGTTTCCGCCTCCTGGCTTGTCCTGTCACCGGAGTCAGCCGCGCCGCCGGGATCAGACTTGTCACCGGAGTCAGCCGCGCCGCCGGAATCAGACTCGTCACCGGAGTCAGCCGCGCCGCCGGTCACATCGACTGCCTCTCCTTCTGGCTCCAGGTAAGCAGCCGCCACATCGATGTCCTCGACTGCCATTGCCAGAGGAGCCCATAAACTTGCCACCAGAACGGCAAGCAGGATACCTCCGCCGGCCAGAAAACGGAAAGCACCCGGGCAAGGTTTATTTTTCCCCGGATACATAAGCCCGGCGAACGCACGTGGTCGCGCGCCTTTCATGTGATCATCTCCTTTTTGCGCATGCCGCCTTTTTCGCGCCATTGATTGTTGCTTGGCCCCTTCCACCCAAAAAAAGTATCTAATTATACTTGGAGGTGGCTTTATGGTCAATAGGGTTTTTATATGCGGTGAAAAAGTGAGAGAGTGCCGATTCTGAGGTTGAAGAGCCGGAAGAAAAATGAAGGCTTGAAGCGTTTTAAAAAGCGAGGTGAAGGATGTGGAGGCGACGAGCGGAATCGAACCGCTGTACGAGGTTTTGCAGACCTCTGCCTAGCCACTCGGCCACGTCGCCGTAAATCGGATGCTGGATGCCGGCTTCGGAGAAATAGCTGTTCCCTTTTTTTCTCCCCGGGATGACAGCATCTTCTAAAAAACCAGTCCACACAAATAAGACGCTGGATACTGGAGACGTTATGCCCGACTTTTCCAATATCCAACGTCCAATCTTCAACGTCCGGTTTTTGGAGCGGATGAAGGGATTTGAACCCTCGACCTTCTGCATGGCAAGCAGACGCTCTAGCCAACTGAGCTACATCCGCTCTCGCGATTGAAATTATAGGAAAAGCATGGGGCGGTTTCAATCCGGGTTGGCGGCCGGAGACCAGATTCCCAGGCCAGGCAGGACCCGGATGAATTTCTCCCACTGCCGCTGATATGCAAGATAATTCCCCCAGACGTCCTCCCGCGCGAGGTTCTCAGCCTTGCTGATCGCGATATTGACCATGCACTCGCGGGCGTCTTCTTCCTTTCCGGCTGAAATATAGGCGCTGGCCATCTCCAGGCTGGCGCTGAACACCAGGTCGTGAAGGTCATCCTTGAGAAAGCGTCCCGGATAGGGGTCGAAATCTTCCGCTTTCACCCTGTCTGCTTTTCGGGCAGGCTGAGATGCAAGCTTTGCCCTCTCGCGGGCAAACCGGATTATGTCCTGCCGCATCTGCAGCCACTCGGGCGCGCATTTGGGGGGTGGAAGATGCCGGATCCAGAGCTCGTTGTCCAGAAAGAATTCATGATCGAAGAGCCGGCAGTTTATCAGATAGTCGATATCCTCTCCCCGCGGAACCGTGGGGTCGAAGGGAATTCTGGTGAAAAGCTCGCGATGGATGACCATGTTGCCGCCGAACACGAAGGGTGTTCTCTTCAGTCTGGGCGGCCGCTCGATAAGCCTGAAAGCCTGATTCATGGCACCGATGCTTCCCCATAGAAGCTGCCAGGCCGCTTTCGGGCCGGGCAACTCGTGGCTGTCCCATGCGTGCCGGTAATACCCTGCCACGCCGCCCACAAACCTTCCCTCGTGTTGCCTGCCGATAAACTCACGGGCCTTTTCCAGATAGCCGGGATCCTCGTAGATTTGATCATCATCGAAGAGAACGGCGACATCGGCGTCGGTAAGCACCGCCCCCAGCAGGCACATGTTCCGGATATTGGAGTAACCATCGAGGCTCAGGAACTGGTCATATTCGTCCATTCCTTTTTCCATCAGCCGCCGTCGCCAGACAACCAGTTCGTCCGGCCCGATAAGAAAGATGGGGAAATCATACTCGAACTGGGCCACGATTGACCGGACTTTCAGCTCCACGGCCTGCTTGATCTCCTCCCGTGTCGATGCCGCCACAACCGCCACGGTGAATTCGCTTTCGCTTCCGAGGATGCTCAGGCTGGCCAGGGCGCGTCCCAGAGTGCCCTCCGTATCCAGGGGAGTGGCATGATCATAGCGGTAGTCCGATTCCAGGGCGCACATCGGGGCCTCAGAAACCGGGCCGCGCCAATAGGTTGGAATGATGATCGTGGTCTTCAAGGCAGTCGATATTTGGTACTCTTCCCCGGTCCTCGCTGTTAAGCCTGTGTCTCGTCAAGCGCTTTGTTTACCAGCAGGTCGGCCTGGGCGTTAGCCTCCCGGGGGACGCTCTTTAGCTCGAATTCCCCCAGTTTGGCCAGCAACGATTTTGCCTGCTGGTAAAAGGGCCTCAGACCTTCGTTTTTTACCTGGTACCGGCCCTCTATCTGTCTGACGATTAATTCACTGTCGGAAAAGATTGTCAGTCTCCTGACACCCCTGTCCAGAGACATTTCCAGGCCAGCTATCAGCGCCTGATACTCGGCCACATTGTTAGTCGCGGTGCCAATGAAGTCGGCCAGCTCTTCGACTTTCTGGCCCGCGGGATCCACCAGGACGGCGCCGATGGCGGCCGGTCCGGGATTTCCCCGGGCGCCGCCATCCACATGAAGGCGATACATGCCCATCTCTTCCTCAGGCCGCAGCATAATCCTCTCGCGCCGCGGAGCCCGCCGCCAAGGATCGGTCCTTACCTGCGAAAGCACGGCATCGACCCCGTATGGAGAAAGTTCCCGCTTAAGCCGGAGCAACCAGTTTTCCAGAGCCAGCATCTCGCTGGCGTCATGCGGAACATCGATCAGGCTCAGGCCGGCCTCAGCCGCCCGCAGAACCTGATGGTATTTGTAATCGCCGGTGATCAGAACCTCGGCATCTTCTGCAATTGCGGCATTCATCAGGCCGGCGCCGCTGCCCGGCACCAGGGCGACACGCCGGATGTGGCGGCCGGGATCCCCCGTGTACCGGGCTTCCTGGAGCCCGAAAAGCTCCGCTGCCAGCCCCGCTACCTCCTCCAGCGGAGTTTCTGAGGCGAGGTCGCCCACGCGTCCGGCGCCAGCGTCGCGCCTTCGGGTTTCCATGCTAAAGATGTCGTAAGCAGGTTCCTCGTACGAATGAGAGCGTACCAGCGCGTCGATCACCTTCAGGGTCGCGGCCGCAGGGAAGACCATCTCAAGCCGGAATTCATCCACCTTCTCTTCCTCGCCCAGCCGCCCGATGCTGGGGCTGGCGCCCGCTTCCGGCAGAAAGGTTCCCTGGCCCTCGACCGACCAGGAACAGTGCCGGTAATCGCCAATCACCCCGGCGCCGGCGTCGAACACGGCTGCTTTTACCCGGTCCAGATCGCCCGCGGGAACATATGCCACCAGCTTGGACCATCCGGTGGAAGCGCCTGCCAGCGCCTTGACATTTCGCAGATCCAGAAGTCCAGCCAGAACATCAGCCAGGCCTCCTTTGGCGTTATCCAGATTCGTGTGCGCGGCCGCCACGGCAATGCCCCCCCGCGCCGCCCGGCCTAAAAGCCGTCCGGTCTCGCCATCCTCGCTGGCCGAGGCCAGCGGCTCGAAGATGAGCGGATGATGCGTCAGGATGATCCCGCACCCTGATTCCAACGCTTCTGAAAGAACTTCATCCGTGACGTTCAAAGTGACCAGCACGGAGCCGGCTTCGCTAGCCCGGGATCCCGCCTGCAAACCGACGTTATCCCAGCGCTCAGCCAGGAATGCCGGGGCGAGCTTCTCGAGGATGTTAAGGAATTCATGAACCAGCATTCGCTTCAATCTCCCCTTTTTCCCTGATATTTAACATAGTTTTTGACTTACTCCGGCGTCTTTCAGGCCAGCGACAGCCACTCCTTGTCAGATTACAGCAGCCAGCAAATAAATGATGTCGGCCGGCATGGCTCACATCCAGACATCGGGTGGGGTCTCGTCGGCGAGTATTATAGCGGGTTTGTCTATACGCATCCGGGAGGTTTCGTTTCCGCAGGCACGGGATACAACAACCGTCGCCGGGCGGAGTTCACCGGAACCGCTCGGTCAGGCGTTGGACCTGACGGCACAAAGCGCTGCATGGGCGGGACATGCCGGGAAGGCACGCGACAAAAAAGGAGGAAGACCCATGAAACCGCGAAATTTCCTGATTCCCTCTCTGATTCTTCTGATCCTGTTGCTGACCATATCGGGATGCGCCGAGCCAAATCAGGCGCAGGGAACTGAAGGAGCTTCAGGGGTCGCCGGTTTCTGGGCCGGGCTCTGGCATGGGTTTATCCTGCCGGTCGCGTTCGTGATATCACTTTTTGACGAAGGTATAGGCATATACGAGATACACAACAACGGCAACATGTATAATCTTGGATTCGTTATCGGGACCTGGATCGTGTTTGGCAGCGTCCTGGCATCGAGGAGGTCGGTGCGGTAAGGCGAACCGGATCGTTCTTCGGACGCGAACAGGAATTTTCGTGTAACGCTGCCAGTCTGTTTATCCGTATTTACGGACCAGGAAAACGGGCTCCTGCTCGCTGAGGCCGAATAAGTTCCGTTTACCTCCGAAGCTACCGGGCTCGGCAATCCAGTTAAAGGCGTTAACCTTAAAACCAGCCCGCGCGAGCTTGTGCTGATAGCCAGCTGATGAATATATCCTTACATGGTCTCCCTGCCCAAAGACTTCTTCCCTCTCTGCTTTATCTGTTATTTCAAAGTCCTCATAGGTGTCTTTCAAGGCTTGCGAAACAGGTACCTGAAGGATGGCCATCCCTCCCGGTTTTAAAGTCCTGTGCAATTCAGACATGGCCTTTCCATCGTCGATGATATGTTCCAGCACATGATTGCAGATGATGACATCGAACGACGCGTCAGGAAACTGAATATTCGTTATGTCCATCTCGACCATGGCCGTTTTAGCGGAAATGTCGGCAGTTAAATAGTCTAAATTTTCGGTCGTCCGGAAGATTTCTGCCAATCTTGCTTCCGGGGCCACGTGTAATAGCCTTCCGGGTCTTTCGAAGATATCTGTTTTGTGCAGGAGAAAGAGATACACGAGCCGTTCCCTGTCCAGCGAACTGCAAACCGGACAGAGGGCGTTCGGCCGGTAACCGCCACCCGCTACCTTCATTTCCTTCAGAACGGTAAATTCAAAGCCAAAAGGGAGGAAGGCTCTCAGGCTTGAGCCGCAGAAGGGGCATTTATGCCTGAATCCATAATAAACCGCCTTCCTGCAGGTTGCTCTGAGTTTCGCTTCAAGCCTGGGAGGAATCAAATTTGAAGACGCTCCTGACGCGTTTTCCGCCGGGATCCTTGTCGGATGGTCCTCGTGCCCTGTCAAAAACTGGCGTCTGCAAAACCGGCGTGTTTGGGGGTAATTGCCTGGTGGGCCCAGCTGGATTCGAACCAGCGACCGTCCGATTATGAGTCGGATGCTCTGACCGGCTGAGCTATGGGCCCCAGATCATAATTCTTTTCCCTGGGCATGAAGACCTTTCCGGAACGAGCTGGCATGCCAGGGTTTTGCCCTGTTTCTCCGGAAGTATAGCAAAGGCTGCCGGTTTTGATATACTTTCCTGCGTGAAACTCAAGGGATTAATTCTAAGCGGCGGCACCGGTTCCCGCCTGAGGCCCATCACCCACACCAGCGCCAAGCAATTGGTACCCGTGGCCAACAAACCGGTCCTTTTCTACGGAATCGAGGCGCTCCGGGACGCGGGCATCCGGGAGATCGGCATCATCGTGGGCGATACGGCCGCCGAGATCAAAGAGGCCGTTGGCGACGGCAGCCAGTGGGGAGTGAAGGTCACTTACATCGCGCAGGAGGCGCCGCTGGGCCTCGCTCATGCCGTCCTCACCGCGGCAGAGTTCCTGGGCGATTCACAGTTCGTCATGTACCTGGGCGACAATCTGCTCAGGGACGGGATCTCCGACCTGGTGGAAGCTTTCATCCAGAACGGTCCGGATGCGCTTATCCTGCTGCAGAAAGTCCCCAACCCCGAGGCCTACGGTGTGGCCGAGTGCCGCGACGGCGCCGTCGTGAAACTGGTGGAAAAGCCGGCCGAACCCAAAAGCGACCTGGCGCTGGTGGGGGTTTACATGTTCACCCCGGCCATCCTCGAATGTGCCCGGGCCATCAAGCCTTCGCCCCGCGGCGAGCTGGAGATCACCGACGCCATCCAGTGCCTCATCGACATGAAGAAGCGGGTGGAGCCGCACGTGGTCCAGGGCTGGTGGAAGGACACCGGCAAGCTGGAGGACATGCTGGAGGCCAACCGGCTCATCCTGGATGTGCTGAAGACCGACATCGCCGGCGACGTGGAGAATTCCGAGATTCACGGGCGCGTGGTCATCGAAGCGGGCGCCCGCATCAGCAACTGCACCATCCGCGGGCCGGTCATCATCGGCGAGCGCACTGTTGTACATGACTGCTACATAGGGCCCTACACTTCGGTCTATTACGACTGCGAACTCCGAAACTCCGAGATCGAGCACTCCATCATCCTGGAGCAGAGCCGGGTGCTGGATCTGCGCGCGCGCATGGAGGGCAGCCTCATCGGCAAGAACGTGAGGATCGCCCGCCTGGACCACAAGCCCAAGGCCTACCGGTTCATGGTGGGGGACAACTCGTGGATAGGCATCGTCTAGGAAAGACTTCCGGAGGTTCAATTGATTGACGGCGTGAAGACAAAAAAGCTCCGGGTCATTCCGGACGAGCGGGGACGGCTGGCGGAAATGCTCAGGTCCGACGACGATCTCTTCATCAAGTTCGGGCAGTGCTATTTCACCACCACCTACCCCGGCGTGGTCAAGGCCTGGCATTTTCACAAGATCCAGACCGACAACTTTGTGGCGGTCTCAGGAATGTTCAAAGTGGCCCTGTATGACGCCCGCGACGACTCGCCCACAAAGGGCGAGGTCAACGAATTCTTCCTGGGCGATCACAATCCGCTGCTTCTGCAGATCCCCGCCGGCGTATATCATGGCTGGAAATGCATTGGCGAGAATGAGGGAATAGTCGTCAACGTATCCACGGAATGCTATAACTACGAGAAGCCCGACGAGTACCGCCTGCCTCACGATACGGACGAGATTCCGTACGACTGGAATATCAGGATGGGCTGATCCAGACATGAGGATACTTGTGATAGGCGCGGCGGGCCAGCTCGGTTTTGATTTAGACAGGACCCTTTCTCCGGATCATGAGGTAATCGGAGCCGACATCGCCGGAGCCGGCGCTTCCGTTGAGGTGGATATCACCGACGCGGACTTCACTGAGGAAACAGTCTCCGGCGCCGGCGTCCAGCTCGTTATCAATTCCGCCGCGTTCACCAACGTGGATGGCTGCGAGCAGCAGCGGGACGCCTGCCGCGCTGTAAACGCCAGCGGCGCCGGCAACGTTGCCCGGGCCTGCGCTGCCGCCGGATTGCCGCTCATCCACGTAAGCACGGATTATGTCTTTGACGGCTCCGCTCGCAGACCCTACACGGAGGATGACCCCGTGTCGCCGCTGGGAGAATACGGAAAGACCAAATACGCCGGCGAAGAAGAGGTGCGGGCGGCGCTGCCGGGGAAGCACCTGATCGTGCGCACGGCCTGGCTTTTCGGCTCTTATGGCCATAACTTCGTCAAGACCATGCTGAAGCTGGGACGCGAGCGCGACGAGCTTGAAGTCGTGAATGACCAGACCGGCTCGCCGACTTACGCCGGGCATCTGGCCGCAGCGCTGAAGACCCTGGCGGAGAACCGCCTGGACAATCCGGGAACCTACCACATGACCGGATCTGGCCACTGCACATGGTACGAGTTCGCGGCGGAGATCTTCGTGCTAAGCGGCGTAAAGGTGAATCTGAAGACCACCACCACGGCCAGGTTCAACGCGCCCGCGCCCAGGCCGGCCTATTCGGTGCTGGCCAACACCAGGGCCCCCGAGATAAAGATGCCGCATTGGCGTGACGGGCTGATAGAATGTCTGCGGGAGATGAAGGAGTTGCGGATTGAGGGGTAACGCGGTTAAAAGCAGATTCCTGGGTCGCTTTGCTCCCTCAAAATGACAGGAATTTTTGCGCGTCTTACAGCGGAATGACGGGATTTTAGCGCAGGATCGTCTGTCATCCCCGAGCGCAGCGAGGAATCCGATTTTTTAAGAAACGATAGATGGAGGGACCGTCTTGAAGATACTGGTAACCGGCGGAGCTGGCTTTATCGGCAGCAATTTCGTGCGGCTGATCCTGAGTAAATATCCCGATTACGAAGTCGTCAACCTGGACCTGCTGACCTACGCGGGGAACCTCGAGAACCTGAGAGATGCAGAGCAGAACGAGCGTTACCGTTTTATGCGGGGCGACATCCGCGACGAAGCCATCGTGAACGAGGTGATGGCCGGCATGGACGCGGTGGTCAATTTTGCGGCCGAGTCTCACGTGGACCGCTCCATCGGGGGCCCGGCGGATTTCATCCAGACGGATGTCTTCGGGACCTTCGTGCTGCTGGAGGCGGCGCGGCGCCATGGGGTCAGCCGCTATCTGCAGATCAGCACCGACGAGGTGTACGGCAGTATCGAGGATGGTACTTTTACCGAAGAGGACAGGCTGGAGCCCAGCAGCCCCTACTCCGCCAGCAAGGCCGGTGGCGATATGCAGGTGATGGCCTACCACACCACCTACGGCCTCCCCACCCTGATCACACGGAGTTCCAACAATTTCGGCCCCTACCAGTACCCGGAGAAAATCATCCCCCTGTTCATCACCAATGCCATGGAGGGCAAGGAGCTGCCGCTTTATGGCGACGGCATGAATGTTCGGGACTGGATATATGTAGCGGACAACTGTGAGGGTGTCGACACCGTTCTGCACAGGGGCGAACCGGGACAGATCTACAACATCGGCGGCGGCAACGAGAAAACCAATCTTTATATCACGAAGAAGATCCTGGAGATTCTGGGGAAGCCCGAGAGCATGATCAGGCCCGTGGCCGACCGCCTCGGGCACGACTTCCGCTATTCCATCGACTGCAGCAAGGTGAAAGCATTGGGCTGGGAGCCGGCCCATAACTTTGAGGAAGCTCTCCAGGAGACCGTCAACTGGTACCTGGACAACCGCTGGTGGTGGGAAAAGATAAAGAGCGGCGAGTTCGCCCAGTACTACCAGCGCCAGTACGGCGAGAAGTAATAATGGTTAAAGCCCTGGCACGCCTATCTTCCGGGCTTCGATCTCCAGGGCTCCGGTTTGCTCGGGCTCCAGGGGATTGAGAGCCCTGGCCCTGGGAAGCACCTCCGAGATCCTGGCAATATAATGCTGCTGCGCCTGGATGTCTTCCCTCTCTTCTGCCAGCGCATGCAGACGCAGGTACAGGCCGGTCAGATTCAGCAGGATCATGGCGTTTTCTGGCTCTTTCCGAGAAGCCTCCAGCAGCAGGGCTTCAGCTTCCTCCGGCTGGTTCAGGGCCTGCTTGGCCAGAGCCTGCAGCACCAGCGGTTCGGCGGACAACGGCGCCCACCGGCCGGCTGAAGCCGCCTGTTTCTCCATGGCCGCGTAATTCTGGCTCTGGCCCAGTTTCTGGGCCGCCTGGATCCTGGTGTGGGCCACGAGGGGAACGATCGTGACCACTATGGCCGCCACGCAGCCGGCCGCCAGCAGCCGGTTCCACCCCAGCAGCCTGCGGATTCCGGCGCGTTCCGGCATGGCTCCGGTTCCGGCAGCCTCTCCATTTTCAGCCTCAGCCCTGGCAAGCATTCCGAAACGCAGCAGGCCTCCTGCGAACATGAAGAAAGCAAGGGTGATGACCGGCATCTCCCAGTCCCAGTCGATCAAGGAGTGCAGCAGAAACATGGCGCTGACCGCAAAAAAGGCCCCGTAGAGCTCACGGTCGCGTCCCCTGCCCAGGAATCGAAGATCCCTGATGGAGACCGCAAAGAACATGGACATAAACGCCACAAGCAGGAGCGTGCCGACCAGGCCCAGTTCCGCCATTGTCTCAAACAGCCAGGAGTGACCGTCCTTGACCTGGATATTCCAGGGACGGTGCTTGAGCCAGGCCGTATTCCAGGTGCCTGCCCCGGTGCCGGTAAGGGGAGCCTCGCGGAAACTCTTGAGGCTGACGCCATACTCCTGGACGCGTTCCGATTTCAGGCTTAAAAGGCGGTCAGAAGGCCGGTCCACTGCCTGCTCTGTTTCGCCAAGACCGGTCACCTGGCTCCTGGTGAAGGCCACGGGGCCGCCGCGGTCCCCGGTGAATGTAAAGCCCAGCACCGCCAGCACCAACAGCAAAGCGGCGCCGCCGGCAATGCCGTATCCGATCCTCTTTGCCAAGTCCGCCGATACGGCAAACGAGTCCTCAAACCGACGGATGGGGAACTGCGAGGCCGCTGCGGCCAGCATGAACGCGAGGATCGCCAGAGCCAGCATCCGGCCTTCGGAGACCTTCAGCGCCTCATCCGGCACCGAGGCCACCATGTTGGGCAGGAACAGATAGCTGATCAAGACTATGCCCGCCGTCCAGGCCAGCAGCAGACCGGCCTGCATGAGAGCCCTGAGCCGCGTCAAAGCCAGGAACAGGTAAACGCCGAACGCCAGGGCAAGTAGCAGTAATCCCGCCCGGGAGAAGGTAAAGAAGAGAACGATCGTGAAAAGGAGCAGGGCCGGGGCGTACGCCGCGCGTAACGCCACGTGCGTGGTCCGGTCGGCCAGCACCCTGAGGCCGATGATGAAGGCCATGTTCATGAATATGGCCATTGTGTTCCAGTAGGTGATGGGGTAGTTGATGCGGTTTGACATGAACGGATCGGGATGGTCTATGAACTCCGGGAATGTCTTGCCCAGCAGGGCGTCGATGGCGACGATGACGGCGATGGCCACGAACAGATGGCCCAGCCAGCCCAGCCATTCGCGCCGGCCCAGATACAGGAAGAAGAGCAGGAAACCGCTTATGTAAAGGATGCCGCGCACGAACTCGTCGAAACTGTTGGCCGGCATTATCGACCAGCTCACCGAAAGGAGGATCCACAGGGTATAGCCGGAGAAGATGCCCAGTTCCAGCTGCCCCAGCCGGGGCATCCTGCCCCGCGTCTGCAGCTCGAACAGCAGCCCCACCACGATGAGCCAGAGGATGACCAGCTCGCCATAGGATCGGCGCACCACGAAATACCCGCCCGCAGAGAATGCGTAATAGAAAATGACCCCGAGGCCGGCTGACAGCAGCGCCAGTCGGCCCCAGTCCCGGCCGTTATATTCATTGAGCCGCAGTCGCGCGGACCATCGGGCTATCAGTCTTTCCGCCCTGAGGCCGGCTCCCGTTTTCCGGCGGTGAGCCGCGGCGGACGGCACCCGGCGCTGCACCTTCCTGCGGGCTGATTTCGCCGGACCCGCCGTTTTTCGTTTTCTCTTTTTAGCCACCTACGCCCCGGCTCAGGTCCTCTTGACTTTCTGATACACGTTGATAATCCTGTCGCAATGTGTTTGAGATGAATAATCTGTCTCGGCCAGCCGGCGAGCATTCTCACCCATCCGCCCGGCCAAATCCGGGTCGCTCCACAGGCTGCCCACGGCCTCTCGCAATCCCTGCTCGCCACCGGCCTCGGTTAGCAGCCCGGTCTCGCCCTCCCGCACCAGCTCGGGAATGCCTCCCATGCGGGTGCCCACTGCCGGCCTGCCGCAGGCAAAAGCCTCCAGTACCGACATGGGAGCATTCTCGTACCACTCGGAAGGAACTACAACGAAGCGGCAGCCCTGCATCAACCGCCTGATCTCTTCTTCCCGCCGAAATCCCAGGAACTCGATATTGTCCGCGCCCAGTTCCCTTGCCAGCATCCGGCAACGGCTCTCGTTCATGCCGGTCCCGGCCACCTTCAGCGGAATCTCCGGGCGTTCCGCCAGCGCCCTGATCATGGTCTCAGTTCCCTTTTCACGGGTAAGCCTGCCGGCATACAGCACGTAGTCGCCGGCGCCGGCGTTCTTCGCGGGGGACCAGCGGTCAGGATCAACAGCGTTCGGGATAATCTCTACCCTGCCGGCGTCTATCCCTCTCGCGTACAGCCGGGAAGCGACGAACTGGCTGGCCGCGATGAACACATCAATCCAGCGGATATAGGCTTCAAACAGATCATGAAGGAACATCTCAGCGGCGCAAAGCAGGCTGGCCGCGCGGGAATTCTTTACACAGCGGCCCTTGACGCAGTCAGCATAATGGAAAGGCCGGCAGCTATCGCACACTCCATTGCTATTGTAATGCCTCAGGGCCGGGCAGAAAAGTTTGTAGTCATGGATGGTCATCACCGCGCCGATGCCGCGTTCCCTGAGGGGCGGCAATATGGAGGGAGACATGTGATGGTAGATGTTATGAATGTGGGCCACGTCCGGCCGGACGATGTCCGCCAATGCTGAAATGCGGCTGCGGGCCTCCCGGGAATAGATAATGCGCCCTGCGATGCCGGCCCGCTTCCAGAACGGTACCCGGTAGGGATCGGAAAGCTCCACGGGAGATACGAATAACGAGGAGTACGGAGAAGGCTCGTTGTTTTCATCCATCATGGCGAAGGGAACGATCTCGTGTCCGAGGCCTGCCAGCATGCGGGAAAGCTCGAAGACATAGCGCTCAGTGCCGCCCTGAACCCGCCAGAATTTGTTTACTTGAAGTATTTTCATATCATAAATGATTCATAAAAAGCAGATTCTTCGTCGC
>JACUUL010000053.1 GCA_014859345.1 Thermoleophilia bacterium | reverse complement strand
ATCACGGCCCGTAAAGGACTTGCACCTCCTAGAGCAGCGCCATGCCTGGCGCACACAAAAGGGCGGCTGCATGCGCAGCCGCCCTTTTTATTTCTTCAGCATGCCGCGGGGTTGCCCGGCGAATACTGTTTCGTTTACGGCCTGGCCGCCGTGTTGAGGAAGGACATGATCAGGGCCACGTCTTCAGGACTCATGTCGGCGCCGGTATACCCCGCCATTCTATCAACCACCGGCAGCCACTCGGCGCTGGTATAGAGATTCGCCGGATAGATCGCGTGGCACTTCGAACATTTGACCTCGAAAGTGGCCTGGGCCACGTCAGCGGATGGCGTTTCCGGCAGCCGGGCCGGCGGCGGAATCACGGTTTCCTCGGCCGGGGCTCCGTCGGGGTGACATTTTTCGCAGCTGTCGGTCGTGGGGTGGCACTGGAAGCAGTAGGCCATCCGCGGCCGGAAGGTCTGATTGATGTTCAGGTCGTGCGCGATGTTCCGGTGGCAATCCGCGCACTGGGCTCCCACGCTGAAATGCTGCTGATGCGGGAAGCGGATATTATAGGTGTTGAACTTGAAACCTTCGGTGTCGTTTTTGGTCTTCATATCCGCGTGGCATCGCTCACAGTTCTGGCTGACACGGTCGGGCTCGGCTATATAGCCGGTCTTGTAGCCATCAGTGACGAAATGGCCGCCGTCTTCGGAGTGGCAGGCCAGGCAGCCGACCGTGCCATAATCGGGATGGACCTCGGAGGGCTGGCTGACATCGGCCGTCTCGCCGGTGCCATGGCACGTAAGGCAGAATCTCGGGCTGGTTGTTGTGAAATGCGCCAGCCCCAGCATAGGCAGGACGGCGAGGACGCCGCCGATCACCGCGACCAGCAACCACATCGGCTTTGAAAGCTTGGGTATTTTCATTTAAGCCACTTCCTCCGGTAAATTGCCACTGATTACCCCAGTGCAGCTCATTTCCACGAAACCTGCGGCCAGGGAAGCCATGCTGCGATAAAAGCTGCTGTCACTTTCCTGCTCCACGTCCCGGCACACTGCAGGAATCCAGCGCAGCAGATGCTCCCTGCAAAACCGCTCCTGCATTGCTGCCAGGCGGCCGGCCCCGGCATCATCCCCAGCGGCCAGCCTGTCGGCCTGGGCCTGCGTCATGACCGCCATCGCCTCCAGTTCAAGGCCCAGGTGGTCCGGCGTTTTGCCTTCGGGAACCTCCAGGCCCAGCTCGCGGTAAAATTCCGCCACCTCGCCTGTCGCCTGCCCCCAAAGCCGGGGGCTGGTTTCGCCCTCGCCCCTCACATAAACCGATTCATAAGCGGCGATATGCGTGCCGGGACCCGTGAAGAGCCGGGTGTATTCCCGTGACAGCTCCCGCGCCAGGCGCTCTTCGTCAACCGACAGGAAATCTGCTTCAAAAGAAATCCCCAGGGCCGCAAGGGAATCGAGCATCTGCTCTTCCCTCATGGACCTCACCAGGCGGACAGTAGGCAAAGATCCAAAGATCCGCGCCAGCAGGCTGTAGATCCCCTGCGCCGCCCTGGCAAGTTCTATCCGGGAGTTGCTTGCTGCTCCCGAAAAAGTCATTTATCTGCCCCCGGTTTAATCCTTTGCCACCGAGACGACCATGTCGCCCCAGGCCTGACCGCCGCCGATAGGATCCATCTCGATCGGCACGATCCGTTTGGCGTTGACGCCCGTTCCCCCGTGATCTCCCCACCAGACGAGCTGGAAATTGGCATCCCTGAGCTCACGGTGCCGGACCTCGTCCTTTTTGAATTTCTCGCCTTGCGCGATGCGGCCGAAGCCGGTGTGGCCTACTCCGTTCGCCATGGCGATGACATCCGGATGCACTCCTTCGGTAAGGAATGCCTCTGTCTCAATCGAGCGCTCCTTGGCTTCGCCCGATTTTGACGATCGTATCAATTTGATCTTGTCACCATCCTCGATGCCCAGCCTGGCCGCCGTCTCAGGATTTATCAGGGCCGGATTGTCATGCTGAATCTCATTCAGCCACATGCAGTTGCCGGTCTTGCCGTCGGTATGCAGGGCAGTTTCGTAGATGGTCAGAACCAGTTCCCGCTCTCCCAGCTCGCGAAATGCCTGGACCGTCTCGTAGCTGGGCAGGGGCGCGAAGCCCCTCTCCGCCAGCCGCGGCGAGAATACCTCGATCCTGCCGGACGGGGTGCTGAAACCACCCGCTTCATAGGAGCCATAGTTCGGTCTGCTTTTCGGATCGAACCAGATCCCATGCTGCTTCAGGTAATCCAGACCGCCTGCATTTGCCAGTCCCCCCACACTGGAGATGCGGGCTTTGAGATAGTCGCTGACCGAATTGAAGGCAAAAAACTGTTCCATGCCGCCGCCGATCCGGCTGGCCAAGTCGCGGGCAATCTCAAAAAACGATCTGGCCGATTCCAGCGGAGGCACGACCGGCTGCCTGAGAGCCACGAATGGCACCTGTTCCAGGGAAGGCCGCACCTCGATTTCCCAATCCTCCATGTAAGTAGTTTCCGGCATGATGATATCCGCAAAAGCGGCAGTCTCGTTAAGGTACGGTGTAATGGCCACGTGGAACGGAATCACATTCTCGTCCCTGAGGACATCTTCATTTAATCCCTCGTCCGGGCTCGAGTACAGGGGATTGACGCTATGCGTCATCAGGACCCTGACCTCGGCCTGGCGGTCTTTTGCCTGCCGGAGCACCTGAGCCACCGCCTGCTGGGAGGGAAATGCCACGTTTTCCGGATTTGTAAATACGCTGACTCCCGGCTGCGGCGGCGCCGGAGCAGGTTCGTCAAGGCCGTATTGCCGCGGCATGCAAAGGCCGCCACGATTGTCGATATTTCCGGTGATAATGCTAAGCAGCATGACCGCTCGCTCGTTTTGAACGCCATTGCTGAATCCGGATAAAACGGAATCCGTAATCGTGGTGGCGGGCTTGGTGCTGGCAAACTCGGCCGCCAGCCTCCGGATATCCAATGCGCTGACACCGGCTTCCGCCTCGGCGCGCTCCGGAGAATATTGCGCCAGGTGCTGGGCGAGCTGCTCGGGGGACACATTTGTCCATCTTTCGATGAAGTCCCGGTCGTAAAGCCCGTCCTGCATGATGACATTGGCCATGGCCAGTGCCACCAGGGCCATCTTGCCGGGAGCAACATAATGAAGCTCGTGTGAGAAGGTCGTGGTATGGGAAAGCCGTACATCAAAGACGACGACCTTGCTCTGGTTCTGCTGAATGCCGTCCACGAACCGCCGGGCCATGCCGACGAAATTCGGGTTGTTTTCCAGAGGGTTGGCGCCGAACACCAGCACATATTTACAGCGCGCCACGTCCGGGATGTCTCCGGCCGCCCCCCAGGTCAACGACGTGGCGACCTTTTTGTTGGCGTCATGAATGCCCGCTGACCCGATAGCGTTGGGCGAGCCGTAGGCATGGGTGAAGCGGCGGCCCAGCGGATCGCGCTCAACGTCTTCGGTAAGAAAAAGCAGGGACTGAGGATTGCTGCGGGCAGCCGCCATCCTCTGGGCCACCTCGGCCAGCGCTTCTTCCCATTCTATCTCCACCCAGCTGTCCTGGCCGCGGGCGCCGGTGCGCTTCAGCGGCTTGAGAAGCCGGTCGGGGTCATAAAGGGCGTTGATGCCAGCCTGGCCGCGGGCGCAAAGCGTCCCGGCATTGCTTATATGCTTGGTGTTGCCGCCTATCTTGACCAGACGGCTCTCTTCCACGTATCCGATGATACCGCAACCCGCCGGGCACTGGGTGCAGGTGCTGGGCAGGAACGAGCGGGGCAGGCCCGAGGTCCTGTTGACAGAACGTCCGCCTTCCAGCAGTTCTGCAGCACGGGCAAGTGGGCGGAACTGGCTCTCGACAGCCAGCACAGCGGTGCTGGCCGCTCCCAGTCTCAGGAAATCTCTACGACTGATCGTTCGCATTCTCTGGCTCCTTGCCTAACTAAGAGGAACAGTCTGGCCGCCGATGACCATGACATAACGCATGGCATAGACGCCGATATTGGCCAGTATCGAGGCCACCACCACGGCTGTTAACGAATTTCGCAGCCTGGGCCCGAATATCAGTATCAGGGGGATGAATGCCCCGAGGATCAGCTCCACTCCGACGAATAACGGCGCGAAGTTCCCGGTGAGGATGAGCATGCCGACCTCGTAAGCGTCCTCATGCGCGGTCAGCAGGACAAGGATATCGGACATTATCAAAAACAGGTCGAGCAGCAGGACATAGGCCATGAACTGCCCCAGCTGCAGAATCAGCTTCCGATCTTTTTCCTTTTGCTCCGGGCTGGATTTCCTGTCGAACCACTTCCAGCGTATGGCAGCGATAATAATGACCAGGCCGATTCCTGAAACCATGGCCGAAACCAGAAAGATAGTAGGCATGGCAGCTGTATTCCACAGCGCCCGGGCTTTGGCCAAGGCCAGGATGAAGCCGGTATATCCGTGCACCGAGATGGCGAGCGGGATGCCCATGAGCCCCAGAACCTTGGCCGCCGTATTCCGGTTTGTATAGACCATGGCGGCATAGAAGATGCCCATGACGGGATAAGCGGTCAGAAGGAAAGAGCCATAGGTGATCGGCGAGGTCCAGTTATAGAAGAGAAACAGGTGCCAGAAGCGAAGAGGCTGCTCCAGATCGGCAATCAGATTCAGTGGCGCGATGATCAGCAAGACGGGGGCCAGAATAGCCGTGATCTTTCCGATGGGCTTGAATTCCTTGCGTCCCAGCATCGTGGCGATAACAGAGATCACGAATGAACCGGCGCTCAAGCCCGTGAAGAAGAAGTACTGGGCGATGTACATGATCAGCGGCAGCTCGAACTGCACTGAATAAACTACGTTAACATCTCCATGCTCCATTCTGGTTCTCCTGGTCTTTAGGCTTTAACCGGCTAAAACCGCAGCTTGATGTAGTGCTCCCCGGTATGGTAACTGATGCGTTTTTGCACACTGCTCATTGCCGCCTCGTCAGCGGATATGTAGAAGACCTGGGGATTGGTCTGCATCTCTCTCTTAATGACGTTCGTGGCGTTGGTCGCCAGAATCTGGGAGATCTCACTCGTGTGATCGTTTTTGTCTCCAAAGATCATCGCCCGGGTAGGGCAGGTTTCCACACAGGCCGGGGCCAACCCGGCGTCTACGCGGTGGTGGCAGAAATAACACTTCTGCACTATGTTCTTGAGCGGATTGATATAGCGGACGTCGTACGGACAGGAAGCGATGCAGTACTTGCACCCGATACAACGGTGCATGTCGACCATGACAATGCCGTCATCACGCTTGTAGGTAGCTTTTGTGGGACAATTGCGGGCACAGATGGCGTCCTCGCAATTGTTGCAGAGGCGGGGCAGGAAGAATTTGCGGGCATCGGGGTATTTTCCTTTCTCCACGATCTTGAGCCAGGTCGCATTGACGTTCAGGGGAACAGCCATCTCTGCCTTGCAGGCAACCGTGCATGCATGGCACCCGATACACCTGCGCATGTCGATCACCATCGCGTATCTTTTTTCGGCCACTTGCTATTCCTCCTTGTTGGTCCAATCAAGGAACTGGCCCGCAGTAGGCGGCCGCCATCCTTTTGCAATTTAATTGCTATTCTTTTCTTAACGCCCGTATTCGTGCAGGCATAATATGCCGGGCCTGGTTAGGCGAAGGAAGATTATTTCTGTCCTTCCCGGGAACGCCCGAACAGCTCAATCCCCGGGAAATGCGCTTACTGTTCTTTTCCTTCCAGCCGCTCAGTTAGCCAGTTGACCAAAGGCGGGATGCCAAAGGAGAGCACGACCAGTATCAAGGTGGTCGCGAAGAGGTTTACGAAGAAGAACCTCGGAACTTCCATAATATACCACATCGGTTTACCCTCTCACCTTTTCCCGGCGCCCCTAAGGGCGCAATGTTTGCCGGGCCGCCGCCCTTTGCAGGAAAACAACCCGGCAGATTTTACATGATTAATATTTATTTTGCAGCCAGCCCAGTCAGGGTTGAGCGGCTACCACATCTCCCGACGCGCGGTCTTGCGCCTGCAGGCTCGATTCCGGCGTGTTTTCCGGTGTCATCCCGGCGTTGGGGTTCTCCATGCCGAACCCGGAGATCGGACCCACATTCTGGGTGTGGCAGTCGGCGCAATTTCTGCCCGCGTTGTGAGCGACCTTGTCCTGATGACAGGTGAGGCACGAGTCCCGCTGGGTCACCGTCCACTCGTGAGGCGTGTGGCAGGCCACGCACTGTTGCTGCGAATGGATACTTATCCCGTGCGCTCCTTCGGTCTTGGCAGTCGTATGGCAGCTGATGCAATCAGAAACCGGATTGGCCCGGTCGTGCGGCTTATGGCATTCCTTGCAATCCCAGGTCATCGGCCCCTGTCCCGGGAAGGTAACCGGGCCGGTTCCGGCGCTCGTGGTCAGGCTGGGCAGCTTCTGGTGACAGCTCAGACATGTCTCCCGGACCGGCCTGATGGTGCTTTCGTCCGTGAGAAACCCGTGACACTCCACGCAATGGAGGTCTTGCATGCTCTCGACCTTGATGGCCTTCTCGTGACCGGTGACATGATCGGCGTGGCACGCCATGCAGATCTCAACAGCCGGCCTGAACTCGTGAAGTCTCAGGCCATGACATGTCTGGCATGATATATTCTGGCCCTCCGCGTGTGCTTCATGGCCTGCCGTCTGCTCCACCTGGACCCACTTCGGATCGCCGCTGTAATGACACTTTTCGCATGCCTTATCCGGAATATGCGCGTGATTCTCGTTGATATCCGGTTTATCGATCAAATATGCCATGATCAGCTGGGCGCCTCCGATGGGGCTTACGGTATGGCAACTGTGACAGCCCACGTTACTGTGCTCGCTCGTTTCCCATTTGGCCCACGCAGTTTCCATCGTATGGCAGGACCGGCAAAAACTGGGATCGTGCTGGGTATAGTTATACATGCGGTAGCTCCCGTAACTGCCGCCGAAAATCGTAACTAGGAGAACTACGCCGAGAACAACCTTGGCCGCGACGGGAAGATTTACGATGCGGTTGCCGACGCTTCCAATTTTATTTCTTAGCCATTTCACGACTGCCTCCCCTTTTTCAAAAGCCCGCAACCGCCGACCCCTTTACCCCCGTTTATGGGTCCGTGAACACCCATCAATGGCCTCCCTTGATTAAGGAAAAAAGAAATAACTTAACGGAAGGTAAACAACCGGATAAATTACCCTTAGGGGTATTAAATCCGAGATTCTTACATTTGTCAAGATGCTTATCTGCCCGCAAATAGAAGTAATTTGGTATTATTAATGCATCATATGTTGCTAGTTTTACTTTGTTAATTATTATCCGAAAGTCAATTCAATTGGCTCTGTTTTTGCTCCCAGGTAAAAGATCGTTTTCTGTCATTGAATCTGGATTATCAAAAGACTATAAAAAGTATGACCATATAATCGATCGTCCGGGAAGTTGACGGGTTCTTTATGAGAGCCGAAACAAGATTCGAGAAAGTGTTGCTGCGAGGCGCCGCATGACGGAAAAAACCGAATTTCCTCAGCTCATGGCGGCAGCCCGCAAACTGGCTGACGGCCGGGATCTTTCCCGAGACCAGCTGCGCGGGCTCCTTTGCCGCGATTGCCGGTTCTGGCATGAGCAGGACGAGGAGGAGCTGGAATGTTCCTGTTTTCTGATCCTCGCGACCCTGCTTGCCGAGGGAGTTCTCACTCCCGAGTCCCTGGCCCGATCGCTTCGCGGCCACAAGACCGGCTAGCATCCAGATGGCTTCCGTGGTCCGACTGAAAGCCGACTGCTCAATCAAGATGCTTGAAGAACCTTGCCTATACGACAGGGAAAATGATGAGCTCTACGTGGTCGATACAGCGACTGTTCCCTTTCTCAGGCAATGCGTTCAGGGTGTTTCGCGGCCTGACGGCGAATATGCTGCGCTTGTCGATTACTGCCTGGAAGAGGGCCTCATGGAGAAATCAAAGACAAAGCGTCAGCGGACCTGTCAAGCCCGGCCTGGCGCCCTGCCATCGCTGCGCTACCTGCTGCTCCACATAACAGACCGGTGCAATCTTGGCTGCCGTCATTGTTTCCAGGGCGCCGCGGGACACACGGATCTTCCCTTGCGGGACATCATCAGGATAGTTGATCAATTCGAGGAGTTGCATGGGTTAAGGCTGATGGTATCCGGAGGCGAGCCCATGATGCACCCCGATTTCAGCGATATTAACGCATACCTGGCGGAAAAAGACGTCAGGACAATACTTTTATCCAATGGCACATATGCAGATTCGCGCGCTGCTCGGCTGCTTAAGTTCCGGGAAGTGCAGATAAGCCTGGATGGCGCCCGGACGGCACACGATTACCTGAGAGGACCGGGGACTTTCGACCGGGCGGTGGAGGCGATTAAAAAAATCATTGATGCCGGGATTCAGGTATCGGTGGCCACCGTGATTCACCGCGGGAACCTGAAGGACTTCGATTATCTGTCGGGCCTCCTCAGAAACCTGGGAGTGCGACAGTGGAACATCGACGCGCCTTCGCCTGCCGGCCGCCTGTCAGGCTCGTCCAATCTCATGGCTCACCCGAGGGAGGCCGGGCCCCTGCTTGGATACGCCTACGGCGGCGCGGTCCACGAACCAGCCTCCGGCTATGCCTGCGGCGCCCATCTCATGGCGGTCATGGCCAACGGAGATGCGGCCCGCTGCGGCTTCTATGCCGGCAGCCCCTCGGGGTCCGCGGTGCGGCAAGGACTGGCTGACTGCTGGCGGAATGTGAGAAGAATGCGGCTGGACCAGCTGGCCTGCGAATGCCAGCATATCGAATTTTGCCGGGGAGGATGCAGATTCCGGGCTGCCGGGTATAGTAATAAATACGGGCCTGACCCCTGCCAGTGCTACAGGTACGGGGTGATGAAATGAATTGTTGTCCCGCATCTGATAAAATAATGCCAGGTTATTTGACGGCTGCCGAACCAGGAACGATGAGCCAGGAATCAAATTAGGGAGGTGGTACCGGTGAAAATCAGGAAAGCCAGCAAGAAGCGCTCAAGTACCTGCAAGTGTTGCTCGTCCTGCTAGCGTCTTCGCTTGGAAAATTTTCCCGGAACAAACTCCTCCCGTGGGAGGAGTTTTCCGTTTCATCTTCGTTGACCGGTTGCCGCCGCAGATCAGATCACGCTTCGGACCGGCGGCATTATACCAGTCACTGCTCTTCTATCGTAATCGCCTCTGTCGGGCAGGATTCTTCACAGGTGGCGCAGCTATCACAACTTTCGGGCTGGGCCAGCACGGCGATATCCTCGGAGTCCAGCTCGAGGCATTCCTGGGGACACTCGTCCACACAGATGCCGCAACCGGTGCATTCTTCCCGGTCGATACTGGGTCTTTCCGCCAAATCTGTTCACCGCCTTTCCATGAATTTCCACATAAGCAGGCAGAGACGGCCGCAGCCGCCAATATTACGTTTCTCTCCTGGGTGTCTCGCGGAGCTAGTGTCCGCAGCCGCAGCCCGGTTCGCTGCATCCACCGCCGTCGCCGGGTTCCACGCCGGACACCGCGGCTGCGATAATGTCATTAACCCTGGACATGAGGCTATTGAAATTGTTCTGGGCTACCGCGAAATCCTGAACCGTGGGAATCTCCCGGATCTGGTTCTGAATGCTGGTAAGCTCTTTCTTCTGCTCGTCGGGGAGCTGAATGCCCGAGCTGGCCGCGCGTTGCATCACTTGCTGTTTCTCCTGGAAATCGCGCAGCGCCACATTAGCAATCTCGTCACTGTCCAGGCGTTCCGCCGCTTCACGCAGGCTGCCCAGTTCTTCGGAGACGGAAATCGCGTCGGCAAGCTCCTGGGCCTTGCTCAAAACCTGAGACATGTTTTCTCCAATCGTATTTTATTGCCCGCCACATCCCCGCGAGGGTTGAACGGGCCTGTAACCTACAGGCTAGCGAATGAAGGAGATGCTTGCAAACGGGCGCACGTTCAGAATCCGTCGAAGCGGCGAGCAATCCGGATGAACGGGACAGCTTGGCAAGCATCCAGTAAAATGGAGCGGGTCAAAGCGGGCAAAGAGGCCACGAATCCGCGGCCGTCGCATCGAGATCGCATTTCCACATGATTTTTGCAGGCAGGATTTTATGAGCGTTTCATCAAGGCCAGGCCGGGCGATCGTTTTTTTGCTGGTGGCAGCCGGATGTCTTCTTGCCACGATATCGGTGCCGGTCATCTGGCTGCATCAGGTAGTTGTCAACACCGACAGGTACGTTGCCACAGTCGCGCCCTTGAGCGACGATCCGGCGATCAAGGACGCCGTTGCCGCTTACATTTCAGATGAGCTGGTCAGGCTGACAAGGATTGACGAGCTGACCGAAAACCGGTTCCCGGATGGGGTGGACCTCCTTTCCGGCACTGCTGCAGATGTCCTGCGGGACGCTATATACGAACATGTTCGGGATGAGATGGACTCTCCCGAGTTTGGTGAAATCTGGCTGGAGGCCAACAGGAGGGCTCACTCGGCTGTGACCCAGGTGGTGCTGGGCCGGGATGGGGCTGGCGCAGCACAGGAAGGCGAGGTGGCCCTGAATCTGAGACAGCTGCTTGACCGAATCAGGCTGAGGCTGATATCCAGGGGCTTTTTCTTCCTTAAAGATGTCAGCCTGAATCAGGAAGCAAGCGCTTTTACTGTTCTTACGCTTCCGAAAATAGCCACGATCCAGCGGGCCGCCGCAGTCCTGGAGCGCGCCGCTCTCTGGATTCCTCTCCTGGCGCTTGCCTGCTGGGGTGTCGCCGCCGCTGTCTGCCGCAAGCCGCGTCAAACCGTGTTGATAGCGGGCCTGGGAACCGCCGCAGGGATGGCGTTTCTTCTTGCCGGGCTTGCCCTGGGACGGCGGGCTTACCTGGCCGCATTGAGTCAGAGCGATGCGGTAGACGTCGCAGCCGCCACGTCGTTCTTCGATATAATCATCAACTCGTTTCAGGCCTGGGCATGGGGTGTGCTTGCCGGCGGGCTGGCCGCAGCCGCGATCGCATTTCTGTTGAAATCGCTCTCGCACAGGGGTTAGCCGGCTCCTGATTCAAATGATGTCTCGGGCGCGCGCCTGTGTTTCAGGCCCGGCCGCCTGCGGTATTAATTACCACGCATCAATGTCATTGGCAGCACGAGACTCTGAGAGATAATGCCGAAAAAACCACCCAACGACGCGCCACCGCGGCTGGAGCGGCCCGCTTTGACCGCGGGATCGGCTGTGGTCGTCGTAATCGGTATCGGAACCTTCTCTTTTCACGCCTTGGAGGACTGGACCTGGATTCAGTCCTTTTATTTCTGCGTGGTAACGCTGGCGACCGTCGGTTACGGGGATTTCACTCCCACGTCCGACGCCTCGCGCCTGTTTGCCGCCATCTATATTCTTCTGAGTGCCGGGATCGTTGTCACGGCGCTGGGAGTGATCGGCTCCAGGTACCTGGAGCTAAGGCAGCGGCGGCAGATGAAAAGACGGGAGAAATCGGCAGAAAATACCAGCGCCCTGAAAAAACATTCGTCCCCCGCTGGAGATAATGCCGAAAAAAGCCACGCCGTGGACCCTGAATGACAACGACCCGAAACGGCTGACCGTATCCGGCACTCCCGGGATATGGCGCCGCGTCTTCCCGGTTCATGATCCGGCCGCGGTTCCATGCGCCGGGAAACCGGCAAACGGGCTGTGATAGCTGTATCATTGTAAAAGAGCATCTATTGTGATTCTTTTGATTTCTTCATGAGAAGCAGGCTGATTCCACTGTTTGTGATCGTGCTGGCGCTGGCGGGCGTCGCGGATTCGGCATATGCCCTGAATCAGCACTACGCCCCGGCGGAAACCTCACGATGTGATGTCACCGCGGCCATCAGCTGCACTGCCATTAACCAAAGCGAGTATTCGAAGCTGTCAGGCGTGCCGGTGGCCGCCATAGGCGTTGCCGGCTACGCGCTCATCGGCGCGCTGGCGGGAGTGGGAATGATGCCATCCAGGCAAAAGAGGGTCTGGCAGCTGCTGCTGGCGATGTCGACGATTGCTCTGGGCTTCTCGCTGTGGCTGACCTGGGTTGAGTTATTCATATTGAGGGCCGTATGCCCCCTCTGCGTCATCTCGCTGGCCCTGATTGCAGCCATTTCAGCGCTGACTGCGCTCATGGTGTGGAAGGGCAGGACCCGAAATCAGACGTAGAACCTTGATGTTGCCGCGGCCACTATGGCAATTACCCCGGTGATATTGCTGGCCTTGGAAAGATTTTTGATTCTGTTTTGACGAAGAGGATCGTTAATACGAACGAGAAGGTCTCAACAGATTCCCTGAAGTCGATAAATCAAAGTTCACGGCAAACATGCTCCGGGATTTCGGCCTTCTTCATGCCAACCATGGCGACGTAATTTATGGGGTCGCCGTTCATCGACAGCCGGTGGCAGTATCTTTTCTCCGATTTCAGCTCAAGTATATCCTCTGCCACAATCTCTTTGATAAGGTAGGCGAATCCTGTCGAGTCTCCATCTTCGACAAAATCGGGTTTGATGTTGAAAGCGACCATGCCGTTCTCTTGCAGAAGATTGAAACCGTTGGCAAAAGCAGCGGATGGTATATCGTTGAATCCCAGAGCCGCCACACAAGTCAGGCAGTTGAATTTATTCTTTTCGAGGATGTTTCTGAGATTGTCGTCGATGTCGCTGAAGTCTTCCACAAGGTAATCGTCGTAGATGCCGGGGCGATCGCGCTTTGCGGCGGCGGCTGCTTCATCGATTATGTCCACTCCGACGATTGAATTGACGCCTTTCTTATTCAGTACCTTTCCGACAATCCCGTTACCCGCGCCCAGGTCCAGAACCTTGAGATCGGACATCGACCTCGGGGTTTCTTCTATTTCATTTTCCAGCAGGTCTGCCACAACCTGCGGCGATTCACACCTCAATCGGTCATAAAAAAGGTGCTCGTACAGGCCTGGTATTTTGTATATCTCTTCATAGTCGTGAAATCTGATCCTTCTTTCGTTCCCATTCATTTCTATAAAGAAATATTCCTCGTCCTGATTCTCAACGCTGTCGTCCGCAGACAGCCTGACGCTGAAGCCGCACCTTATCATCAAGCAACACCCTTTTTTTGAGTTGATAAAAAAGCTCCGGAACCGCAAATGAAAAACAAACAAATTTTACTTAAAGTATGGTCATGCTTCAACCTTTGCTATTTTTGACCAAACAGCCTCGACTTTATTTTTGTCATTTTATAACGGTGCCAAAGATAAGGAATTAAGAGGTGGTCGGGTTTGTCTGAACAGCATATCCGGGTTTATAAGTGATAAGCT
>JACUUL010000104.1 GCA_014859345.1 Thermoleophilia bacterium | reverse complement strand
GCCTTGCCCGCGGGCAAGGCCCCTCCGCGCTCACATCCGGTTTCCGGTCAAGCCGCTCCTATTCCGGCGCCTGTCTCGCGGTCAGCATATTCCAGAAGGTCATGCCGACGCCCACGATCAGGAACACGCCGAAGAAGAGGGTTATCTTGAACCAGAACTGCATCTGCGCCTGGGCCGTCATGAAACCCTGGCCCATGACGCGTTCGATATAGGTCTGCAGGATCCCGGCCACCGACATGGCCAGGCCCATGCCCAGCATCGAGAAGCACATCACCCAGAAGCCCCACCTGGCGGTAATGCCCCGGAAACTGGAGATGCCCCTCAGCCTGGGGACAGCGTACCAGAACATGGCCATGTTCAGCAGCGCGTAGGCGCCGAAGAAGGCCAGGTGCCCATGGGAGACCGTTATCTGGCTGCCATGGGTCCAGTAGTTGATCTGCGGCAGCGTGTGGGCAAAGCCGAATATGCCGGCGCCCACCAGGTGGCCCACCGCGGTGCCGGCGGCAAACAGCCAGACCACCTTGTGGGTGATGGCCCCGCCGCTGTGCCGCTGGGTCAGGAAGCTGTCGATGACCATGGCGATGATGGGCAGGACCTCCGCGGCGCTGAAGATGCCGCCGATCCAGAGCCAGAACCGCGGCGCTCCTATCCAGTAGTAATGATGACCGATGCCGGCGATGCCGGTAAACATGAAGAGAGCGGCCTCGATGTAGAGGTACTTCTCCACGACCCGGCGGTTGACGCCGGTGATCTTTATGAGCACGAAGGCAAGGATCGCCGCGGTCACCAGCTCCCAGGCTCCTTCCACCCAGAAGTGGACGACCCACCACCAGTAGAACCAGTCGATGGTGAGATTGCGGTAAAAGGGCATGCCGAACACATACAGCAGCGCCAGGAATACGAGGCCGCCGGTCAGCATTCCCAGGACGGCGGTCTTTTTTCCTTTGATGACCGTCATGCCCACGTTGAACAGGAACAGGAGGGCGCCGGCCACCACCACGAAATCGAGCGGCGTCGGTATTTCCAGGATCGGTCTGCCCTGTGTCCAGCCGAAGGCGAAGCCCACCAGGGCGGTCACGCCGACGGCCACGAACGCCACCAGCTGGATGTAGGCGAGCTTGACGCTGTATATCTCCCGCCGGGCCTCCTCCGGCACCAGGTAGTAGGCGCCGCCCATGAATCCCAGCAGCATCCACAGGACCAGCAGGTTGGTGTGCATGGCCCGGGTCAAGCCGAACGGCAGGACGTCCACGATGCCCTGGGGGATGGTGAACGCGTAGCTGATCGCCAGCCAGAGACCGATGAACATCTGCACCATGAACAGGGCCATGGCGATGACGAAGTACCAGTAGGCGACCCGCTGGGAGGCGTAAGGGACCAGCTTTTCGTCACGCGGCCCCATGCCGAAGCCGCGCTTGCCGGCGGCCATGATTTCAGTTGCCATTGCCGCCTCCCCTCTGTCCGGCGAGGAAGTCACCGATGGCCCGCAGGTCATCGTCATCGACGCCAGTCACCGGCATCATCAGGGAGTCGGGATCGATCGACCGGGGATCGCGGCTGTATCTGACGATATCCGCAGCGCTGTACTTCGCGCCCACGTTGTCGAACGCGGGCCCGATCGATCCGCCGGCGCCGCCGATGGCGTGGCAGCTCATGCAGTTGGTCTGAAAAGCCGTGGCTCCCGCGGAAAGCGTGAAGCCTGCCGAGAGCCGCCGCTCTGCCCTTTTTTCCGGCCTGTCCTGCGGCGGCCATTCGTTGTTGTCGATGTTGCTGGTCCACTCCAGGAAGGCCGTGACATCGGACACCTCCTGTTCGGTGAGGCCGAGGTTGGGCATCTTGCGGATGGAGTCGGCGAAGACTCTCTCCGGTTCCAGCAGCGCCAGCCTGATGCCGTTCTCGCCTATGCGCTGATAAACCCGGGTCATGTCAGGCGCATAGTAAACGCCAAAACCGAGAATGGTATGGCACAGGTTGCAGTTCTTCTTCTCCCAGACACGCTTACCGGCGACGACCTGATCGTTGAGCTTGTCGGCGTTGGTAAGAGCGTCCACCTGCCTGTGGGTATCCCAGGTCAGGCCCAGGAAAAGAACCAGGGACGACAGTGTTCCGATTATGAAGATGTAAAACGCGGGCTTGTTAGCCACGAACCGCCTCCTTTACAAAAAATCGTTTTGTCGTTGCCTTTTTTTGACACAGGGACTCCTTTCTCTGTCTT
>JACUUL010000103.1 GCA_014859345.1 Thermoleophilia bacterium | reverse complement strand
GCCTTGCCCGCGGGCAAGGCCCCTCCGCGCTCACATCCGGTTTCCGGTCAAGCCGTTCCTATTCCGGCGACTGTCTCGCGGTCAGCATGTTCCAGAAGGTCATGCCGACGCCCGCGATCAGGAACACGCCGAAGAAGATGGATATCTTGAACCAGAACTGCATCTGCGCCTGGGCCGTCATGAATCCCTGGCACATCACCCGCTCGATATAGGTCTGCAGGATTCCCGCTACCGCCATGGCCAGGCCCATACCCAGCATCGAGAAACTCATCACCCAGAAACCCCACCTGGCGGTGAGGCCGCGGAAGCTGGAGACGCCCCTCAGCCTGGGGATGGCGTACCAGAACATGGCCATGTTCAGCAACGCGTAGGCGCCGAAGAAGGCCAGATGTCCATGGGACACCGTGATCTGGCTGCCGTGGGTCCAGTAGTTGATCTGCGGCAGCGTATGGGCAAAGCCGAAGACGCCGGCTCCGATCAGGTGCCCCATGGCGGTCCCGGCGGCGAACAGCCACACGACCTTGTGCTTGATGACCCCGCCGCTGTGCCGGTGGGTCAGGAAGCTGTCGACGACCATGGCGATGATGGGCAGGACCTCCGCGGCGCTGAAGATGCCGCCGATCCAGAGCCAGAACCGCGGCGCTCCTATCCAGTAGTAATGATGACCGATGCCGGCGATGCCGGTAAACATGAAGAGAGCGGCCTCGATGTAGAGGTACTTCTCCACGACCCGGCGGTTGACGCCGGTGATCTTTATGAGCACGAAGGCAAGGATCGCCGCGGTCACCAGCTCCCAGGCTCCTTCCACCCAGAAATGGACGACCCACCACCAGTAGAACCAGTCGATGGTGAGGTTGCGGTAAAAGGGCATGCCGAACACATAAAGCAGCGCCAGGAAGACGAGGCCGCCGGTCAGCATTCCCAGGACGGCGGTCTTCTTGCCCTTGATGACCGTCATGCCCACGTTGAACAGGAATAGCAGCGCCCCGGCCACCACCACGAAATCGAGCAGCGTCGGTATCTCCAGGACCGGCCGGCCCTGCGTCCAGCCGAAGGCAAAACCGACCAGCGCGGTCACGCCGACAGCCAGGAAGACCAGCAGCTGGACGTAGGCGAGCCTGACGCTGTATATCTCCCGCCGGGACTCCTCCGGCACCAGGTAGTAGGCGCCGCCCATGAAGCCCAGCAGCATCCACAGGAGCAGCAGGTTGGTGTGCATGGCGCGGGTCATGCCGAACGGCAACGCGTCCACGATGCTTTGAGGGATGGTGAAAGCATAGCTGGCCGCCAGCCAGATGCCGATGAACATCTGCACCATGAACAGGGCCATGGCGGAGACGAAGTACCAGTAGGCGACCCGCTGGGAGGCATAAGGGACCAGCTTTTCGTCACGCGGGCCCATGCCGATGCCGCGCTTGCCGGCGGCGATCATTTCAGTTGCCATTGCCGCCTCCCTTCTGTCCGGCGAGGAAGCCGCCGATAGCCCGCAGGTCCTCTTCAGCGACGCCTGTCACCGGCATCATCAGGGAATCGGGATCGATCGACCGGGGGTCGCGGCTGTATCTGAAGATCTCCTCGGCTCTGTACTTGTCGCCCAGGTTGTCGAACGCCGGCCCGATTGATCCGCCGGCGCCGCCGATGGCGTGGCAGTTCATGCAGTTGGTCTGAAAGGCTGCTGCTCCCGCGGAAAGCGTGAAGCCAGCCGAGAGCCGCCGCTCGGCTCTTTTTCCAGGCCGGTCCTGCGGCGGCCATTCATTGTTGTCAATGTTGCCGGTCCACTCCAGGAAGGCCGTAAGGTCGGCAACCTCCTGTTCTGTGAGGCCGAGGTTGGGCATCTTGCGGAACGAATCGGCATAGACCCTCTCCGGCTCCATCACCACCAGCCGGATGCCGTTTTCGCCGATCCGCTGGTACACCCGGGTAAGGTCGGGGGCGTAATAAACGCCAAACCCGAGGATGGTGTGGCAGTTGTTGCAGTTCTTTTTTTCCCAGACGCGCTTACCGGCGACGACCTGATCATCAAGCTTTTCGGCATTGGTAAGAGCGTCCACCTGCCTGTGAGTATCCCAGGTCAGGCCCAGAAAAAGCACAAGAGACGAAAGCGTTCCGATCAAAAACAGGTAAAACGCGCCCTTGTTAGCCACGACCCGCCTCCTTTACAAAAAAATCGTTTTGTCGTTGCCTTTTTTTGACACAGGGACTCCTTTCTCTGTCTT
>JACUUL010000102.1 GCA_014859345.1 Thermoleophilia bacterium | reverse complement strand
ATTGTGTCCCCTTAATTGGGCAGGGAGTCAGGCTTGCAAACAGGAAATTGACATGACCGATGAGATGAGAATCGCAGATCCGGCCGTACGCATTGATGAACAGGAACTTGAGGTTTCGCTCAGGCCCCGCCAGTTCGCTGATTTCGTGGGGCAGGAAGGGATCAAGGAACAGCTCGGGATATTCATCGAAGCGGCCCGGTCGCGCCACGAGCCGCTCGACCACGTTCTGCTGATTGGGCCGCCGGGATTGGGAAAGACAACCCTGGCCCAGATCATCGCCGGAGAGATGGGGGTTTCCATCCGCACCACCTCCGGACCGGCGCTGGAGCGCAAGGCCGACATCGCAGCCATCCTCACAAACCTTCAGGAGGGCGACGTCCTCTTCATAGATGAGATCCACCGATTGGGCAGGTCTGTGGAAGAAGTGCTCTATCCCGCCATGGAAGATTACCAGCTGGACATCATCATCGGACAGGGCCCCAGCGCCCGCACTATCCGCCTGGACGTGCCGCCGTTTACCATGGTGGGCGCCACCACCCGGGCGGGCCTCATAACCACGCCGCTCAGGGACCGGTTTGGCGTCACCCACCGGCTTGATTACTATGGGATTGAGGACCTGGCTCTGATTGCCCGCCGCTCGGCGTCGATACTGAGCGTAGAGGCGGAGGAGCCGGGATTACTGGAAATCGCCGGGCGCTCCCGCGGCACCCCGCGTGTCTGCAACCGCCTGCTCAGACGGGTGCGTGACTTCGCACAGGTCAGGCACGATGGCCGCGTCACCGGTCCGGTAGCCTGCCAGGCGCTGGGGATGCTGGAAGTGGACGAGGAGGGCCTGGACAAGGTAGACCGCGGGATCCTGAGGCTGATAATCGAGAAGTTTGACGGCGGGCCGGTGGGACTGGGAACGCTGGCGGTGGCAGTGGGAGAGGAGCGCGACACTGTCGAGGACGTCTACGAGCCCTATCTGCTGCAGAAGGGCCTGATCCAGAGAACCCCGCGCGGCCGCGTGGCTACCCGTCTTGCCTACGACCATATAGGCGCCGAAGCGCCGCCGCATCAGAAACTGTTTTAAGAGGCGCGGGCCCTAGCCCACGCTTGGCTGGAAATTCATGGACACCAGCTGCACGAAGGTCAGCCCCCGGTTCAAGGGTATCGGCTGGCCGGCCGCGTCCACGTAGGTCGTCATCTCGCCCAGGCTCTCCCGCTGCCACGATCCATCGATCATCAGCCCGTCCCGGAATATCTGCACGGGGCCTGTGCCGATCAGATCGAACAGCTGTCCCGGACTGCCGCCCACGTCATCGACTATGGGATCGACAGAGGTATTGACGTACTGGATGATCACGTTCTTCGGCATCAACTGGCCACCGGTGAGCGCGTCGATGTGAGGAACGCCATTTATTGACCTGAGCCAGCCGTTGCTGCCCGGGTCGTATTGATAAGAGACATTGTTGATGGACGAATACGGGATGCCGATGCTCTGAACCGCCGGGGCGGGCTCATCGTCCTTGAAAGCAAGCGACCGCAGGTCCGCTGTCACCGGAAAGCCTGCCGCAGCCGCTGCTTCCCGGACGGCGGCGGTGCTTGTCATCAGGTTGTGGGGTGCGGATCTGTCTCCTGTGCGGTAAAAGGCGCCGGCATAGTTATGATGCACGATGTTGGGAATGATGTCCGTCCGGGCCTCGAGTTCGGAAGTGACCCTGTTGCTCGCCCCGGAGGTAGCCAGCAGGGCATTATACTGGGGCGTCAGCTCCATATTGATCATCCTGGCGCTTCTTACCGGCCCGACTACTTCTGCGTCGCGGCAGGCATAAATCGCCGAGAAACGGGTGACGTTGCCTTCCGCCATAGCCTCGTAAACGATATCCGCCTGGCTCAGGCCCGACTGGGGACGGCCCGCCGGCGAGTTGTCTATCTGGACCATGACCGGGCGCTGGCGAGCTTCCGACCGGGAAGAGACGACGGTGCCGTCCAGGGGGCAATTGAATTGAGGAACCGGCAAATCGATTACAGTGATGCTCTTGAGCTGCCGTGCTATTTCGTCGCCGCGGGTCGCGTATACGGCCCAGGCCACGAAGGCGGCTGCGGCGGCAATCAGCGCCACAAGGCCTATGGTGATCCAGCGGGATCTTCCGGAGTCGCTCTTGTGATCATAACGGGAAGGCATTGAAAACCGTTTCGAGATTAGCGGAACGAATAAGCAAAGTCAAAGCACGCGGAGGGGCCGTCTG
>JACUUL010000052.1 GCA_014859345.1 Thermoleophilia bacterium | reverse complement strand
TGTCCGCAAATATATGGTTAAACGGATATTCTTTCTCGAAGAGGTTGTCGTGAAGAAAGGTTCTGGCTGTTTCCACGAGAATATCCAGTTCCGCGTCTGAAGGCCTGCGGAAGCCGTTGGCGGCCGCGGCTGCGCCGGTGGCCGCCGGCATGGGAGGCTGCATGGCGGCGGGATAGACACCCGCCAGTCCGCCCTCGACGTCGTCCAGGATGACCTGGCGTGCCGGGACTCCGGTCCACCCGGCCATGCCAAACTCGAGCGCGACCGCGTCGTAACCCAGCCAGCGCAGAACCGAGGCCACCTGCACCGCGGTATGGCCGGTTGAACTAATACATACGATAAGCCTGTCCCTGGGCAAATTCTCCAGGTTGCCGGGGTCGGCTATCTCCTGCATCTGAATCCAGGTCGCTCCCTCGATATGTCCCTGTGACTCCCACTCATCCCTTGGCCGCGTATCCAGCAGGTACAGATTCCCGGCATCCCCGGGGTTTTCAAGCATTTCGTCAAGCCTGGCGGACGTAATCAGGTTGCCCGGGTAGGCAGTGTCCAGGTCGGTGACCGCGGCCAATACCTCGTGGGCCCGGTTTTTCAATACCTGATCGGGGGACAGGGAAGGGCCGGTCTCCTCCCTCACGGTTTCTGTTGCCGGCGGGCCTTCGTCGGTATCTCCACATGAATAACCGGTCAGAACCAGGATGGCCATCAGATAAACACCGATCAAAAACGGCCAAATGAAGCCTTTTCCAAAAGAAGAAACCATCAACAGGGAAGCCTCCGTCCGTTCAAAATCTGCCGGGCAAGGACATCGGTTATAATATACCCGGTATCCAAGATTACCTAAAATCATAAGACCCCAGGCAATGCAACCTCCTTCCTCAGAAGCTCCCAGGAACCGAAAACTGCTTCCCTGGCTGGCAGTCGCTGCCTGGGCGGGCCTTATCTTTTTCTTCTCCGCCCAACCCAGCCTGAGCACGGGGCTGGGGATATGGGACATCATTCTGCGTAAAGCCGCCCATATGGCTGTATTCGGCGTTCTCAGCCTGCTTGTCTGGCGCGCTGTCCGGCAGCACGACATCTCCAATGCGCCGGCGCTTGCCATCGGCGCCGTGACGGCATTGCTTTACGCCTTTTCGGATGAGTATCATCAGAGCTTCGTGGAAGGGCGCACAGCCAGCCTTGGGGACGTAGGTTTCGACCTGGCCGGGATCATCATCGCTACGGCCCTGGCGGCCCTGGCCTTAAGACGCTCGGGCCGCTTGCGGAGCGCCTCGCGGCGGACTGGATGACCGTCTTTATCCGGTTTTGAGCAGGGCCGCTGGTTTGATTAATCACAGCCATTCTTCTATAGTTAAAATGCCGTGTCCGTGCGGCGTGATGTAACGGGTTTGAAGTGCTTGAAAAGTTGCTTTGGGCAAGATTCGAGCGCTCTTCCCACGGGAAAGGCGGAAGGAGGAAAAATCTTGCCTGAAGGAACAGTCAAATGGTTCTCTGATCAGAAAGGCTACGGCTTTATTGAACAGGAGAACGGAAGCGATCTGTTCGTTCACTTTTCTGCTATCGAAGCCGACGGTTTCAAAACCTTGACCGAAGGGCAGAAGGTGAGCTTCGAGCCGGCGGAAGGCCCCAAGGGTCCGCAGGCCACGAACGTTCGGATTGTAGAATAAAAACGCACGGAAAAGGCCCTCCCTTGCCGGGAGGGCCTTTTTTCATGCGTTTTTTCACTGAGACACATTCTCCCCTTGCCACGCCGGGGATACAGATTCATGTCGATTCCACGATTACCAGGTATAAACCTGGTCGCTGGAGAAGATCAGATCTACCAGCTTGTCATAGTCCTTGTCTTCCTTGAGCCTGAATACCGTTACGTCATGACCCATGCCGGTGTCGTCCTCGATGACGGTATCCGCGGCGCCGCTTTCGGTAAACTCCTTTATTATATGCAGTATCTTCATCTCAACCTCACTTTATTCCAGGGGACCGATGCCCCCTGTCAACTTTAATAAGGGACGACGTGGTCAAACTCGAGCAGCTTCTCCGGCACCACCTGCATCACCGTATTCTCGAACTCGGAGTCGGCCTCGTGAACGGAATAAAGGGGGACATCCATCATCTTCAGGCTTTCCACGTTCAGGTTGTTCTCGTCGTTGGCTTCGATAGGCTGCATGCCGATGTTGAAGACCGAAACCTTATCGTCGGCCAGCGTCAGACCCAGAGCCATCCTGAGGGCTTCTCCCTGCCGTTCCTGAACCAGCACTGCAATTTTTTTGGCGTCGCTCATCAGAACACCACCACCTTGTCGGCTTCATGCATCATTGTCGCGTTCTGGAACTGGCTGCCGGCGAGCGCGCCCTTTATCTCTTTGATCCCTTTCGGCTGGGCGCTATGGTCGCAATAAGCAACCTCGGCGTCGGTGCCAATATCGCCGCAGAGCTCATTGCCCAGCAATACACCATCATCCATTATGAAAATCTTCACGTCGTGCCCGGCCTTTTTGGCCGCCTGGACAACACCAAGGACTTCGTCGCGGTATTTGTCCGAATTAACCAGGATTCCCAGAGTGCTCATGATCCGACCTCCATTGAATAAACCTCCGTGATCGACAGGTGCAGTGCCCGCCCTGAAAATTCTAAGGCAGTCTGGAGCGAGATTATATTACCGGGTCCGGCATAACTCAAGAACTGAAGGCCTGCCGTTGCCGCAGGCGGCCGGCCTTCCGCCTGACAATGCTTCATGGGCCTGGACTGGAACATCATTTCGGAGCTTTAACTCAAAAGGGCACGGGAATGGATCCCGCGCCCTTTTAAAACTCCATAACCGGCCTTTTGCCCGGATTGTTATTTCTTGATTTTGAGCAATGAAACGCCCGCCTGGGGCGAGGATGTTTCCAGGATGGAGTAGCCCTTGCCGTTACAGGCCTGGGTAATCGACTCGACTGAGGAAGGATTATCGGTGAGTACGTCCATCACCATGCCTTCGTTCAGCTTCTCCAAGCACTTAAGCGTGTATAGCTGCGGATGGGGACAGACGTAACCGGTCACGTCCAGTTCATATAGTCCTTCTTCTACCTTGTTGAATTTCATCTTCTTTCACCTCCTGGTCTCTATTCACATTATGGCGCGTAAAAGCTGGGGCTGCTAGAGCTGAATGTCGAAGTCATCCATCTGCTTCGCCATCTTGCGGTTGGCGAAATAATTTACCAGCTTAGCGGCCACAAGGGCGCCCACTCCCATGCCGATAAAGAAGATCCAGCCGCCCACATTGCCGAAGGCTGCCCTGGTATAAAAGCCTCCGATGTTACAACCCAGCGCGATCCGGGAGCCCATACCCATCAGGGTGCCTCCGATCACAGCGTAGAGAAACAGCTCCTTGTTGGGGTACTTCCACCTGAACTCCCGGTTCCAGAGAGCCATGACAGAAGCGCCGAAAATCAGCCCGATGGAAAGGAGCAGCGCCGGGCTGTTCCATGGCTTGGGTATCCCGTTGATCTGCCCGAAGTAATTGTTGCCCTTCATGTCGATTCTACCGCCCGTTCCACTCTCGATCGCCCAGGCGCCGAACATGGCTTCCTGGGTGGTGATGTACCAGTAACCCGGATCGAACATGGTACCGTTCTCGGATGCCTGATCGGCCCGGGGTTTGAAATTCCAGGACGGAGGCGGAGCTTCACCCGAAGTCGTCTGGCCGGTCATCACCTGGCCAAAGTTCTGGAAATCGTACTGATCCCTCATCCAGTTCATTGTAAATACCTGGAATGCGGCTATTATACCCAGGGCTACCGCGGCTATGGTGGTCCGCCTGGAACCGGTGATCATTGACCAGAAGCCGGCGAGGTCGTCCTTGATGCCGGTTTTGACCTGGCCTCCGTCAGCGGTCGCGCCCGCTTCAGCGGTAAGCGTCGCCGTGCGCTGCTTCAGGAACCTCTTTCTGACCACGATGGCGTAGACGGCGACGAGAAAAATCATGCCGATGACTATGGTGTTGAGCACCGAGTTGGCAATGAGATTCTGAATGAACGAATGTGACGTGCCGGGCGCTATGGCTCCAAAGACCTTGTCCGATAACAGGAACTGCCCGGTGATGGTAGTGCTTAGCAGACGGTTCATCATCGGATCGAATATAGGCAAGGCAACGAAGATGGCCTGGGAGAACGAGAGGGACAACAGCACAACGAATGCCACCAGGTTTCCTTCACCGGTTTTGTAAAGAGAGCCTGTGGCGCAACCACCCGCCAGCACCATGCCCAAGCCGAACAGGAATCCCCCGATAAGCTCGTGAGCTCCCAGAGGAGAGGCATGGTAGAAGTTGGGATATTGAACGAACAGCCAGGCTGAAATTATGCTGAGCGTCATAACTCCGATCATGATGCCCACGAACATGCGGGGCACCTTCACCATGATCAGGTCGCGCCAGGCCGACGCGAAGCAGAAACGGCCGTACTGCTGCCACATTCCGTACGTGAAACCAAACCACATGTAGACGATGACGTACAGATACACTGGCGCCGACAAGTAGTACAAGACTGAAACGATCGCCAGCAATCCAATAACCCCAAAAGCGTAAATCTTGTTTCTCGAGCTGCTCTTGGCCTCCGCCATTTCCTTGCCTCCTTAAAGTTTCTTACGGCTGTCTAATTAAGGGTAAGCGCGGACAATTCAAGATCAATCGCCCAGAGTCATGATAATCTCCACTCGCTCCGCGCTTAAAGTGCCGGTTATCACATCCTGTGGTGGGAACTTGCAGGTTACGATTGAACTTCGCGCAGAAAACGGATCCTCCGCCCACCGCCCGGGGCTCCCCCACCTCCTCGGAAAGAACCATATCCTGGACGGTAATATGTAATTAAATAACGAAGTCTGGTAACTGTCAAGATGCGGCTGTATTTGTTGCACCCCTGTGACAAAGCCGCTAATCTCTGACCATGCCTCGCTTTTTCCGCCCATTTCTTATTGCTCTGACGGTCGCGGTTACCTTCCTGGCCGGCATTTATGTCGGCGGGCACTACTACCGGATATCGCCGCTGATCAGCGCGCTGCCGGCCGATGTGCGGTCAGCTCTTTTCCCGGGAGATGATCTGCTCCAGCTTCAGCGCGAAATCGAGGGCATTCTCCGGGAGAATTATTACCAGCCCGTGGATCGCGTCGTCCTGCAGAATGGCGCTTTGAACGGCATGATTGGCAGCCTTGGCGATCCTTATTCCGTTTATTATTCTCCTGATGATTACCGGACGGTCCAGTTGCGGCAGCACGGTGAATTTGTGGGGATTGGCGTTCTGCTGGAGATGAAGGATGGCCAGCTGACCGTGGTTTCGACCCTGGAGGACACCCCGGCGAGCGAGGCGGGAATCAGCGCGGGGGACATGGTGATAGCAGTTGACGGCGAGTCCCTGGCAGGCAAGGATGAGGCGGAAGGAGCCGCCCTAATGCGGGGCGAGCTCGGTACTCAGGTGGTTGTCACCATCAGGCGGGACGGGGAGGAGATTGATTTCGAGCTCACCAGGCGCCGCATCGAGATGCCCATCATTTACAACGAGATGATCGAGGAAGGCGGCATGAAGATCGCCTATGTGAACCTGCAGCAGTTCCCCGAGGACTCCGGAGCAAAGCTGCGAGGGGCTATCGAAATGATGATCGCAGAAGGTGCCGAGGGCCTGATTCTGGATCTGCGCTACAACGGCGGAGGCATACTCAACGAATCGATCGAGGCAGCCAGCTTGTTCATCCAGAACGGGGCGATTGTCTCTGTAGTTGGACGCGACAGCAAAAGCCAGGTCTACGAAGCCCGCGGCGACGCCAATGAATCGATCCCGATGGTGGTGCTGATCAACGAGTTTACCGCCAGCGCTGCGGAGATCGTGGCGGGCGCCCTGAAGGACAGCGGCAGGGCGACACTGATAGGAGAGACGACCTTCGGCAAAGGCGTGGTCCAGATGATACTTCCGCTCAGCAATGGCGGCGCTGTCAAATTTACCTCGGGTGTTTACCACACTCCCGGTGGTATTGCCATAGACGAGATCGGCGTCCAGCCAGACATCCCGGTGACCGACAACCCGGAAACACCCGAGGTCGATGAAGTTCTGGAGCGCGGCCTGCTGGAATTGACCTCCTGACCGTTCAGGACTGCCTCTGTTTTCCCATATCTTTTTGAGGGAAGATTCCCCTCATGGCCAGAGTCCCCAAAAACAGAACCGCCCCCGGAGCCACGTACGTGGCCGTGCTCAGCAAACGCGGCAAGACTTACGAGGCGGAATCTGCTTTCGGGGACGAAGAGAACGCGTTAGTCGGCCGCAAGTCACTGGGGGCGGCGCGCCCCGGTGACCTGGTTATGCTGAGGACTGACGGCCGGGGCCGGGGCGAGGTGGTGCGACGGCTGGGAAAAGCGGATTCGCTGCATGTGATCATGGAGGGCATTCTGGCTCACTTCCGGGTGCCGCGCGGGTTTTCAGAGGCGGCGGTCAGGGATGCAGAGGCCGCCGCGCTGCTCGCCGCCCGGGAAGACCCCCGTCGTGATGACCTTACCGGGCTGTTGTCTTTCACCATCGATCCCGACGAGGCTCGCGATTTCGATGACGCCATATCGCTCGAGGAGGGCCCCGGCGAGGGTGAAATCACCTTGTATGTCCACGTTTCCGATGTCAGCTATTACGTAGCTGACGGCTCGGCGCTTGATGACGGAGCCCGGAAGAAGGCCTGCAGCGTATATCTGCCGGTCATGGTCGAGCACATGCTCCCGGCCGTGCTGTCCAATGACGTGTGCAGCCTGAAGCCTGGCCTTGAGCGCAAGTGCGTGACCGCAGAAATGATTTTCCGCTGGCCGCAGGCAGCGGAGCCGGATGAGCCGGGTGGCGGACGCGAGGCCGAGCTGCTTCCCGTCAGGGAGAGATTTTACCGCAGCACCATCCGCAGCCGGCGCCGCCTGACATACAATGAGGTCGACGATATGTTCGAAGGGATCGGCGGGCTCGCCGCCAGGGGGAGTGAAGATGAGAAAATGGAAGAAGCGCTGTCCCGGTGCCGGGCGCTGGCGTCAGACCTGCGCAATGCGCGGCATGCGCGCGGCGCCCTCGCCATCCATACACATGAGCCCGAATTTCGCATCGAACATGGGGAGATCATCGGGGTCAGGCCCCGGCCGGAATCCGAGTCCCACGCCCTCATAGAGGAGTTCATGATCGCAGCTAACGAGGCGGTGGCCCGGTTTCTGGAGCGCCGCCAGAGCGATTGCATATACCGGGTGCACGAGGAGCCGGACGCCCAGGCGGTGGACAGCCTCTTCGACCTGCTGGAGGACCTGGGTGTGGCCACGCCCCCTTTCTCCCTTGACGCCGGCTCACCCCGGAAAGCGGGTGAGGCCGTCCGCGAACTGCTCCGGAAGCTGCCGACGCTGCTCACGGAACAGCAGCGCAGCCGTTCGGTATTCGGCGAGATCGTGCTGCGCTCGCTCAAACAGGCGATGTACCTGGAGGACAACCTTGGCCACTTCGGGCTCTCCTCGCCGGCCTACCTGCATTTCACCTCGCCCATCCGCCGCTATCCGGATGTGGTTGTGCACCGGGCGCTGATGCGGGAGCTGGGCCTGGAGGAGCAGGCCTGCAGCCGCCTCGAGCTTTCAGAAGTGGCCCGCGTGAGCTCCGATAACGAGCGCCGGGCCGCCCTGGCGGAGCGCACCGGAGAAGACGTGGCTCTGGCTTTCCTGCTGGAAAAGATGCTGTTCGAGGAAGGCTGGGACAGAACCTTCGAGGGGGAGATCGTCAGCGTCATCCCTTCCGGGCTTTTCATCCGCTTCGAGCACTCCTTTGAGGGCTACTTGCCCGCGCGCAAGCTCTGGGGCGATTATTTTACGATCAGCGAGAAAGGCAGCGCCCTGGTGGGCCGCCGCCGCGGCCGGCCCTACCGGCTGGGCGACCGTATCACCGTGAGGGTGGCGAACATAGACAGGCTGCGGGGCAAAGTCGAGCTGGAGCCGGCCAAATAGCCAGGAACGCCGAAGGCCGTAAACCGTTGCTGTCATCTGAACGAATGCCGTCCTCCCGAGGGGATGTTACTGTCCTCCCGAGCGAATGTTACTGTCATCCCGAGCGGATGTTACTGTCATCCCGAGCGAAGCGAGGGATCTGCTTTCCGCCCTGAATAGTCCTCCGGCAAACGGATTCCCGCTCTGGATCGACCGTTTTATGGATATAATGATGCATGCCGAAAACGGACATCAAACCCATCGCCACAAATCGGAAAGCCTACCACGATTACTTTATTGACGAGACCTTCGAGGCCGGCATCGAGCTCAAAGGCACGGAAGTCAAATCCTTGCGAGCCGGGCGGGCCAACCTGAAAGACAGCTACGGCACAATCAGGGACGGAGAGGCATTCGTGGTCGGCTTGCACATCAGCCCATACGAGAAGGGCGGCCGCTATAACGTCGATCCCGACCGCACCCGCCGCCTGCTTCTGCACAAGCGCGAGATCCGCACCCTTACAGGCAAGACCCGCGAAAAGGGCTACGCCCTCGTTCCCACCAGGCTCTATTTCAGGCGCAGCCGCGCCAAGCTGGAGCTGGGCCTGGGCCGGGGCAAGAAACTCCATGACAAGAGGCGGGCGCTGGCGGAGAAGGAGGCCAAGCGGGAAATGGAGCGAGGGTTTAAGGAACGCCAGCAAAAGTAGTTACGCATGCAAACAGGCTGGCGCTGCACCGCTCGCCTGGCGAGGGCTTGAGAATGCCGGACGATGAGTCCTTTTCAGGGCAACCGGGTAAAAGCGGTGCAGCGTACGGGGGCCAGCGCCGCTGTTTTAACGCGTCACAAGCCCGCGTTCCTGTCCCCGTATCCGGCAGACGCGTCGAAGGAGAACGCTCATGGACATGATAACGATGGCGGAACTCACGGCCCTTTCTGTCAGGAATCCCGGCTGGTGCGTTTCGCTTTATATGACCGCTCATCCTCGAGGGCGGGAATCCGAACAGGATCCGCTTCGCTTCAAAAATCTGCTTGGCGAGGCAGAGGAACGCTTGCTGGCCGAGGGCCTGCGCTCTCCGGACGTGCGAGAGATGCTAAAACCGGCTCGGAGTCTGCTGCAGGATTCCGGTTTCTGGAGGCGCCAGAGCGAAGGCCTGGCCGCTTTTTTTACCCCTGAGCGGTTCTACCTTTACCGACTGCCCATCCCTTTCGAAGACCTGGTGGTGGTTTCCGAAGTCTTTCATCTCAAACCGCTGCTTCTGTTCTTTGCCGGCGACGGCCACTTTTTCATCCTGGCGCTCAGCCAGAAGCAGGTGAGGCTCCTGGAAGGCACTCGCTACACTGTGGACGGGATCGATCTGAAAAATATGCCGAGGAGCCTGGCCGACGCGCTCAAATACGAGGATTTCGAGAAACAGCTGCAATTTCACACCGGCACTTCAGGGGGCCGGGGGAAACGCGCGGCCGTGTTTCATGGTCATGACATCGGCGACGAAGACAAGGACAGAATCCTGCGATGGTTCCACAGGATTGACGGCGAAATATCCGGCTTGCTCAAAGGAGAGCGATCACCTCTTGTGCTGGCAGGAGTCGAGTACCTCTTCCCTCTATACAAGGCAGCAAACTCATACCCTGCACTTCTGGACGAGGGAGTTCGAGGGAATCCGGATGAGCTGAAGCCCGAAGATCTGCATTCACAGGCCTGGCCGCTGGTAAGATCTATCTTTACAGAAGCACGGGAGGAATCAGTTTCCCGTTACAGCCGGCTGGCCGGCACCGGACGGGCTACGGCTGACGTGAATGAGGCAGTCCTGGCCGCGCATCATGGGCGCGTGGATGTACTGTTTGTCGCCGCGAATGTTCAGGTATGGGGAAGTTTTGCCCCGGGCATGAAAAGTGTTCGGGTTCACGAGAAACGCGAACCCGGAGACGAGGATCTCCTCGACATGGCTGCCATTCAAGTCATCCTCAAGGGGGGAACTGTCTACCCTGTCGCACCGGATCAGATGCCCGGTCATGCTCTTCTTGCGGCAGTGCTCCGTTATTAGCTTATCCCTGGACCATGATCTTGGAAACGTTCGCCTTCTTCGAACAGAAGGGCGAAGCTCAAATCCTTTTGGCTCACCGGTCCCCCGTCAGATCTGGATTGGCGTCCCTGATGCGCTCGGTCGGGAAGGGAAGCTCGACCTGGCGGGGCTTCGAAGGCCCAGGCATGTGAGGCCGCGCCCGGCGGGCGGCCATTCGCCGCATCTCCCGGTTCAGGCGGGGTTCAGGTATAATTAACAAGGATGCGAGATCCACATTTGTCCATCAATGACTCGCGGCAGCCGCCTCAGATATGAGCGAGCCGCGCGCCCGCTTCACGTGGGGGCGAACTTGGTTTCGACGGGGTCAATCTGGACGGGAGCAGCAAGCCGAGCTGCCGGCGGGCTCGTTAAACTGCCGGAAACTAAACACAAACGCAGACAACGATCTCGCGTTAGCCGCTTAAGAGCGGCTCGTCGCCCCCGCCGGTCCGCGGGCGGGACAAGCGGCGTCAGCTAGCGGACTCAAGCCGATGCGGCCGTCTCTCGCCGCAGCCGGCGAAACTTTCAGGGAGACTGGCGAACCGGATCCGGCCTTCGCGGAGCCGCGACGCGAGACTTAAAAGCGAGGGCTAAGCTTGTAGCGGCTCCCCTTCGGGTGGCTTCGGACGCGGGTTCGATTCCCGCCGCCTCCACCATAATTCACACCTCCGCAAATGCCTTATTTAAGGCATTTTTTCATGCCCGAAACCTCGACAGCCGGTGGGAACCGAACTTTCGTTGCTTTCTATGCACACAGATCATGTTTTCGGACGCCGGAATGTTATATCATATTTTTGAATTTGTTAGCTTTCTTTGGGAGATGAACAAGATCGAGGACTGTCACGCTGAAATTATCAAAGTGGCGTAAGCGTAAGAAACAAGGCAGTTATCCGTCTTATAAATTGAGAGGCCTTACAGGACAAGGCGCTTTCGAAAAGTCATCAACCGTTCAAGACCAAAGGGGAGAAGCATGGCTCTAACATCAAAAAACCTTATCATCATGATCGGCAGCACCCTGGCAGTGGCGGTCATTGCCACTGGGGCCGGCCTGCTTTTATGGACCGGGGGAGAGAGCACTGGCCCCACTACAGAGCTAACAGCGACTACCTCGACAACGCCAACGGTAACAACAAAGACGGCAACAACTCCGACGGTGGAAACCACGGCGGACTCAACGGCAGTCACTGCACCGCCGGCCCCCTCCCCTTCCCCCTCCCCTTCCCCCACCCCTTCCCCCACCCCTTCTCCGGAGTCTGATCACAGCACTGCCTGTGCTGACTCGATCGGCATAGTGCCTGCGCCTGCAACGACGGACGCGCCCATAACCGTTACAGTCAAAGTCAGAGGCACGACCGCGTCGGCGGTCAGGCTCAAATACTCCCGTCGTAGTAGCGGAGAGCCGTGGGTGGAAATAGACTTATCCCCAGCTGGCAATGAGGGCACTCTTGCCATCTGGCAGGCCACCTTCAATGCTCCCCACAATGCTGGCGACTACGATTATTATTCCTGGGCTATTGATGAATCGGGTAATACGTCCTGTGGCGGACCGGTGGGCAAAACGTTAACCGTCCATCCGTAATAAAACTGCAATGAGAAAGCGCCCAATCGGGGCACCGCAGAAGTATGTTGCCGGTCACAGAAGTGAGAACGCGAGGACTCATAGGTCCAGAAGGCAGCCTCTCGAACGCACGACGTGATATGCCAAGGAAGGAAGAACAAAAGAACAATATGTCAGTGTCAGTAATCCTTGCACACCCTGGAAAGAGCAGTTTCAACCACGCTATTGCTGCTACTTGCGTCAAAGTGCTCGAGGGAAACGGTCACGTGGTGAATTTCCGTGATTTATATGCCGAGGGATTCGATGCCGTCTTGCCATTCGAGGAGTTCGATCGCGACATCGTGTTGCCATCAAATATTGAAAAGCACTGTGCCGAAATATCAAAAGCATCTGGCATCGTTATTGTTCACCCAAACTGGTGGGGGCAACCCCCCGCCATATTGAAGGGCTGGGTTGACCGCGTGATTCGGCCTGGGGTCGCATACGAATTTATCGAAGGCGATTCGGGAGAGGGAGTGCCGAGGGGTCTCTTGAAAGCTCGGTCAGCTACAGTTTTCAATACATCAAATACAAACGCAGAACGAGAGAGAAACATGTTCGGAGATCCGCTGGAACTCATATGGAAGAATTGCATATTCGACATGTGCGGGGTACAAGACGTCTATCGAAGAACCTTCAGCATTATCGTGGGCAGTACAGACGAGGAACGACATGATTGGCTCACCGAAGTCGCTGCGATAATCGGAGAGCGATATCCAAAGAGATAACAAAACCAGGCGTTGTAACTGTATTTAAGCGGAAACACGCTTAATTACCCGTTCCAAATGTCTCAGAATATTAACTTCAGAGTTCGAATACCGTTGCACCGCCTCCACCATTATTCGCACCTCTGAAAATGCCTTATTTAAGGCATTTTTTGTTGGCCAATATCGTAAACAGCCGGCGGGAATCGAACTTTCTAGGTTAAATCGATGACTCGTCCTTGAATTCTATACGCCATTGGCGTATATTGAACCATGCGCTTCGTGGAGACGCCGATATTTACTGAGGAAGTGCGGAATCTTCTTGGAGAAGAAGAATGCCGGGCGCTTCAATTGGCCCTTTTATTTCGGCCCGAGCAAGGTGCATTGATCAAGGGCTCGGGCGGGATTAGAAAGATCAGATGGGGAGCCAAAGGCAAGGGAAAGCGAGGCGGTTGCCGGATAATCTATTATCTCGATAAGCCACAGGCTGTGATTTACATGCTGTTTGCATATCCGAAAAGTGCCCAGGCAGATTTGACACCAACACAGATTAAGATTCTAAGCAAACTGGTAAAAGAGGAATTCAAATGAAAGAAAAAGATTTCGAAAAACTAAAGACTAGCGTGCGCCAGGCGGGCAAAATTCGCCGGGGCAAGATGAAGCCTGGCAGGGTCATTAAATTCAATCCGGCGGACATCAAGAAAATCAGGCATGGTCTGACTAAATCTCAGGCTGAGTTCGCAATGATGATCGGTGTCAGCGTTTCCACTTTGCAGAATTGGGAGCAGGGTCGCAGGCAACCGGAAGGACCAGCAAGAGCTCTTCTGAAGATCGCTGCGGAAAATCCAGAGGCGGTGGACAAGGCGCTGAGCGCCTGAATCGATGGCCCATAAGCGAAAAGGACAACTGATGCCTGCGCCTCAATGGTGGAAGCACCTGCGCGACTGGAAACGCGTCGCCAATAAGCGGGAGCGCAAGGCGGAAAAGGCAGAGATCAAAAGGGCATGCGGTAAATGAACTTTGTCGCCATCGATGTAGAGACGGCAAGAAGGCGATCCCGAGGGTGCTCTTTATGGTGAGGTGCTCGTATTTACAGGAGCGTTAGTAATACCACGCCGAGAAGCAGCTGATTTAGCTGCAAGTATTGGATGCCAAGTAGCATCGGGGGTTACAAGGAAGACGACGATGCTGGTAGTGGGGGACCAGGATATTACGAAGCTTGCGGGGCATGAAGAAAGCTCGAAACAAAGAAAAGCAAAGAATTTAATTGAAAATGGAACCCCGATCAGGATTCTCACG
>JACUUL010000051.1 GCA_014859345.1 Thermoleophilia bacterium | reverse complement strand
AAGCACCGGACGCGAACCGGATTACACAAGCCGGGACGAGCTGAGCATCCTTAACGCGTCCGATGAGACCGCTCATCTCGGGCTGACCATCTATTACTCTGACCGGGAACCCGTTGGGCCGTACCGGCTGACGGTAGCCGCGAGGCGAACCAGGCATGTGCGGTTCAACGATCTGATCGATCCCGAGGCCATGCCGCTGGATGTCGATTACGCCTGCGTGGTCGAATCGGATGTTCCGGTCATTGTCCAGTTCACCCGGCTCGACTCGAGCCGGGCTGAAAACGCATGGCTAAGCACTCTGGCATTCCCCGCTGAATAACTTTTGGATCGCGGGATGCTGCCTGGCCGGATCCGCTCAGCGGCCTGCCGCCGCCGGTTTTTCGTATCTCAGGATGTCTGATCGTTCTGCTTGCGCCGCCCCCTGGCCTTCAGGCCGAGAACCGCCACGCCTGCCAGCGCCACTGCTCCCGCGATCAGCTTCGCGTTGCGGCGGGCCCAGGCCATCAAACCGGTGGTCGCCTGTTTCGCCACCTCGACGGCCGCCTGAGCTGTCGACTTTCCCTGCGCGGCCACAGCGCCTGCCGATTCTTCGAACTCTTCCTTGATTCGCGCTGCCGCCTCGGTTGCCGTTTCCTGCGTCTTTTTGACCTGCTTCTTGACCTTGCCGGCTTCCTCTTCGGCCGTCTCCGCAATCCCGGAGGCTTCCTCCTTTGCCGTCTCCTTCAGCTTCATTCCCTGATTCCTGGATTCCTCGAGAGCCATGTTAACTCCTTTCAGTCTGTTTAACTTACCGTGCTGCTGTTGCCTGATCGCCGGCATTCCATCAAACAAGCGATGCGCCGGTTCTGAAGCGGCTGCCCGGAAGCATGCCCCCGCAACAAGTGCACCTCCAGGAAATTGCGGGAATCCGGCGGCGCTAACGCGACAGCGGCATGGAAACATCCCTCAGCACATGCGCCATCGCCGGCTCTGCCGTCTTTACGGAAAGATCCCCGAAAGACACGATCCCCACGAGGTTTCCGTTCTCCACGACTGGAAGCCTGCGTATCTGATGCCTGCCCATGACCTCCGCAGCTTCTTCGATGCTGGTCTCTGGCTCGACCGTGAAGGGCGACGGGGTCATAAAATCGCCAACCCGTTCATTTTTGCTATCTGCTCCCTCCGCAACGGCGCGGATGGTGATATCCCGGTCGGTGATGATGCCGGCCAGATGCCCGTTGTCGTCGACAACCGGTATGGCGCCGACATTTAGGTCTTTCATCAGCCTGGCGCAATCCATAAGAATGGAGGTCTTCCCGCAGGTTCTCACGTCTCTTGTCATAATCTTGGAAACATTCATCGCTCGACTCCCTTGAATTTCAGTTTTTTCAGGCAAGTGTTCTATTACCCGAACGGAGGAACAGTAATCATGGGCTGGATAAAAATCCCAGAAATCAGGAAAAGCCGGAAGGGACCCTCATGTCTCTGGAATACTTGGGATGCCACGCGAACAACTGCTGAATATCCCGGTAATGCCTGCTGAATCTGGATGCTAATTCAGGCCGGAAGGGTGAAGGCTGGGCCCTGATAGCGCTTTCCTGGGTGCTGCACGGCCGGAGAGGCGGATTATCTACCGGGTAAGGCGGTGAGCGCGAATTTGGCGGGGCCGGGCACGGACAGCCTACGTCACATCTGTTGTGCTGGTGGAAACCCGGGTAACTCCGCCGCTCACGATATCCTTGAGGAAGATATCCCTTTTATCGTTGGTATCTCCGACGATCAGGTCAGAGGATGACGAATCAAACGCCGCCCACCTGCCGTCGGCGGAGATGGCGGCGTTCTCGCTGGAGCCATTGCCCTGGGCGCCATCCTGACCGGTTGATACCCGCGCGATCGCGCCGCTATGCAAATCCTTCACGAATATATCCGCCTTGAGATTCGTGTCTCCCTCGACCAGATTCGGCGCGTCAGACCGGAAGGCCACCCAGCGGCCATCCCTGGAGAGGGATATGGAGCCATAACTGTCCTCCAACCCTTGATCGCCATCGGCGCCCACTGAAGCCCGGGCGAGCTCTCCCGTCCGGACGTCCTTAATAAAGACGTCACGCTTGCCGTTGGTGATGCCGGCAACCAGGTTTGTGGCCGCGGACTCGAAAGCCACGAAACGGCCGTCGGCCGAAAGAACCAGACCCATGGCCCTGCTGGCGTCATCGGCCTGCTCACCGTCTGTGCCGGTGGAAACCCTTGTGATGGACCCGGTCTGGCGGTCCTTGACGAAGACATCAGGCTTGCCGTTGCTGTCCCCGGGCACCAGGTTAGCGGCTGTGGACGAGAAAGCTACGTGCCTGCCGTCGGCGGAGATCGAGGGATGGATGCTGTCGCCGTCGGCTTCCGCGCCGTCTGCGGCTGTGGAAATCCTCTCGATTCTCCCGGTTCGGGTGTCCTTGACGAAGATGTCCATCCTGCCGTTGGTGATGCCCGGGACCAGATTGGAGGCGGCCGACCTGAAAGCCACATACCGGCCGTCGGCGGAGATTGCCGGGTCGCTGTTGTGATAATCTCCCTGGACGCCCGCCGCATCGGTTGAGACGAGAGCTGTCTCTCCCGAAGTTACGTCCTTGATAAAGACGTCTCCGCAGTTTATGGTGACGCCGCTGGCCAGGACACAACTGTCATTGTTGTCATCAGGAACCAGATTGGTAGCGGTGGAATCGAAGGCAACGAACCGCCCGTCAGACGAGATTGCAGGATTGCCGCTGTCGCGGTTACCGGGCACGCCATCGGAACTCGAGGACGCCTGGATAACTTTGCCGGATTGGGTATCCTTGACAAAGATTCCTGTGGCTCCCGTGGTTACAGCATTCACCAGATTTGTGGCATCAGACTCGAACGCTACGAAACGGCTATCCGCGGAGACGGCCGGCGCGCCGCTATTGGCATCGGCCTGCGTTTCCGGAGGTACCACTGTTATCACCCGTCTATCGGTTTGAGCGCCATCGCGTAATCTGTCCAGCCCGCTCAATCCCTTACATCCCGCCAGGGACAGGGACAATATCATCAGCGCCATGACGGGCACCGCTGTCCATGCCCGGGCCGTTCTCTTAATCATGTGATCAATAGCGGGCAAATAAATTCCTTGCGGTTTTTGTGGGGGGGGGCAACAAACGACGGGCGCGGACCCAGGCCCGCGCAAGCCTATACAGGATGCATCCGGCCGCCGAAAGCCGGCGGCCGTCTTCACGTCTGTCCCGTAAATTCTATTATCAGATCCTGAACATGACAAACGCCGGCAGCTGCCGGCGTTGGTCTATGCAGGGAACGGGGTGACGAAAAAGTGCTCCCGGCGGGATTTAAGTTAAGGGATTACCGGCGTGCCACACAGGGATAACAGCAACGCGGCTCCGGAAGCTGGTGGCCTCGCTCTGGCGCTCATCGTTCATAAACGAGGGGCATTCAGGCAGCTTCCTCCACACTGCCGGCCGCTTCCGGTCCGGCCATCTTCTCCTTTGACATTTTTTCCTTAAGGCCCTTGACGCCGCTGGTCGCTTTCTTCGCCGGGTCGATAACCATTTCTTTTCTTCCGTACGCGTTCCGGCTCGTGCTGGCAATAGCCCGGCGGGTTTCGCTGCCCGGTTTGGGGGCCAGCAATAGAGCGGCAATGGCGCCGAGGACAGAGCCCGCCGCAAACATGGTCAGCAACATAAAGCTATTTTTCCCAGACATTTCTCTCCTTTCTTGAATTCGATTCCGGATCTCCAAACGATGGCAAGCACAGACTGCCTGAAGCAGCCTTTAAATATGTACCCGGACGCGAGAGGGTTAAACTCGCTCGCCAAAAAGGGCAATTGTTATATATCGGCATCTCCCGCCGGCTGCTTTAGGCTGCCGTCATCATCCGGTTTTTAGAAATCTGCTCCCCAGCCTCAGTGCTTCCATAAGGTCCTGGCGATCGAACAGCACTCCGGCAAACAGGTCACCGGATGCCTGCAGCCTTTCCGGGATGTTCGCGATGGTGAAATCGGCAGGTTTTACTCCCCTTTGTACTTCCTGCCAACTCAGCGGCGTCGAAACCGGAGCACCGGGCCAGGCTCTTGGCGAATAGACTGACGCCAGCGTCTTACCCATCACATTCTGGCGAAAGTCCAGATATAACCGGGAGCCGGCGCGGCGAGACACCGGTTGTTCTAGGGTGACAAGATCCGGGCGAACATGTTGGCAGAGAATGGACACGAGCTCGGCGAACTGGCGTGTCTGGGCAAAAGTGTATTCGGTTTTTACCGGCACGTAAACATGCAAGCCCGTCGCCCCGGACGTCTTGGGATACCCGCGCAGGCCGAAACCTCCCAACTGATCCTTAAGCAGCAGCGCCACCTCGAGACAGGCCTCGAAATCATCCGGGTCGACCGGGTCGAGGTCGAAGGCGATGATGTCCGGGCGCGCGAGGTCGGGAAGCGCCGAAAGCCACGGATTCTGGAAAATACAGGCAAGGTTGGCGATAAAGATGAGAGCCGCGGTTTCATCGCAGACCAAATACCTGATCCGCTCCCGCTTGCCGCTGGATTCCGACGGGATGGCTTCAGTGTGCAGCCAGGCGGGTGTTTCCGCCGGCGCTTCCTTCTGGAAGAAAGGCCCGGCGCCAATGCCATCCGGATAGCGCTTCAAAGTGAGCGGACGGCCGGCCAGATGAGGCACGATGAAATCCGAGACCCGGTAATAGTAGTCGATCAGATCGGACTTGGCGTAACGCTCGCCCCGGCCATCACCGGGCCAGAGTTCCTTGTCCAGATTCGTGAGCCTGAGCTCCCTGCCAGCGACCTCCAGCCACATGTCGCCGGCAGGAGGATGTTCAAAAGGCGGCAGGACCTCCGGTCCGGAGGGCTCACGCGGGCCGGAAGCGGCGGCCTCCTTCTTCTCCAAGATCTTTTCCTCCCGCACTATGTCCCGGGGGTCCATGTCATTCCTGAGGCCCAGAAATACGGGATGCCTGAGGAGTCCTTCCCGGGTCCACTCGGCGAACTTTACCTGCGCCACCAGTTCCGGTCTCAGCCACTTGGCAGGTTCGTTCGGCCTGGGCGGCACCCTGAAGGGCGGTTCCTCCTGCACGAGAGGCGCCATCGCTGCATGGAGCCTTTGCAGCATGTCTTCGCTGAAGCCTGTGCCCACGTGACCGGCATAGACCAGGTCTCCATCCTCGTACACGCCCAAAAGCAGAGCTCCGAAAAGCGCCCTTGAACCCCTGGGCATGGTGAACCCGCCGATTACGAATTCCTGCTGCCTGACCGCCTTGAACTTTAGCCAGTCGCGCGACCGGTGCTGGCGGTAGGGCGCCGCCATCCGCTTGCCCACGATTCCTTCCAGACCCCGCTCGCGGGCGAAATGAAATATCTGCTCGCCCTGTTCCTCAACCCATTCGCTGACGCGGATATGCTTGTGAGGCATAAATAACCTGGACAGTATCTCCTTGCGCCGTGACAGGGGAAGTTGGGTCAGATCGCGGCCGTTGAGATACAGGATGTCGAAAACGTAATAATACGCGGGGGTGGCGCGGGCGGCGGCGGCGATTTCTGATTTCCCTGTCAGGTTAATCCTTCCCTGGAGCAGCTGAAAATGCGAGACGCCCTGCTCGTCGAGAGCCACGATCTCGCCGTCCACGATCAGCTCCCCGGCCAGAAAGTGGCCCGCGAGATCGGCAAGCTCCGGATAGCGGAAAGCCTGTTCCTTCAGGTTGCGCGACATGATGCTGAGGCCGCCGTTCACATAGGAAAGAGCCCGGATTCCGTCGAACTTGATTTCAAAGAGGTAATCGGCAGAGCTGAAAGGACGACCGGCCAGCACCGCCTGCATCGGCCTGAGGCCGCGGGGCATGGGCGCCGCTGTCCCTTCCGCGCCCAGATCGGCATTAAGCTCCTCAGGTTTAGCCAGGATGGCCAACCATTCATTGCCCTTTCCTTCGCCACCTTTCATCCTGGCCAGGGTGAACTCTCCCCGGACCTTGCCGCCTTCCAGCCGCAGGGTCAGTTTGCCTTTCCCGAACGCCGTCTCCGGTTCATCGAGAGGAATATACGTTCCCGAGTCCCAAATCTCCATCCTGCCGGCGCCGTACTGCCCCTCGGGAATCCGTCCGGCAAAGGACAGGTAATCGAGCGGGTGATCCTCGACGGCGATTGCCAGCTTCTTTCTGTCGTGAGGGGTGGGCAGGCCCTTCGGCATGGCCCATGATTTGAGCGCGCCTCCGTGTTCAAGTCTCAGGTCATAATGTATATGAGAGGCGTCGTGCTTGTGGATGACAAAACGGAACTGCCGCCCCGTCCGGGTCCCGGGGAGACCGCCGCCAGGGCGCGGCTCCGGAGTCTTCCCGAAATTCCGCTTTTTTTGATATTCATCCAGAATCATGCCTGCTTGACACGCGGAGCCTCCGCGGCATTTCGTTCTTCTCGGTGACAAAGCTGGTTTATCAAACTCGCTTCCCGGGATGACGGGTCACCTCAGGAAGCCTTTTTCCGGCGCCGCGGCTCTCCGCGTTCCTGGCGGGCGATGCTCTCCCGCAGGGCGTCCATTATATCCACGACCGGGGCCAGGGGCTCGACTTTGGGAACGGTTATCTCCTTGCCTTCTATCTTCCTGTCGATGACTGCCAGCAGCTCCTCCCGGTATTCATCATGATGGCGGGACAGATCGAAATCGCTGGTCATCCTTTCGATCAGGCCCTCCGCCAGCTCCATCTCGTCGGGATTGAGCTCTGATTCCTCTCCGGGGGGAGCCAGCTCACCGATGGAGTCGACCTCGTCATAATAAAAGAGCGTTTCAAGCACCAGCACTCCGTCATAGGGCCTGACCAGTGCCATCTGCTGCTTGTTCCTGAGGGAAAAGCGGGCCAGGGCCGCCTTGTCCTGCCGCTTCATTGCCTCGTGAAACAGCTTGAAAGCCTTGATGCTGCCAGCCTCGGGAGCCAGATAGTATGACTTCTGGAAGTAGATCGGGTCCACATCCTTGAGGGAAACAAAATTGAGCACCTCGATGGCCCGGCCCTTCTTAACCTCCACAGCCTGGAAATCCTTATCCTCCATAACCACGAACCGTCCCTTCTCGAACTCATAACCCTTGACGATTTCTTCCTGGCCGAGCGCCTTGTTGTCTGCCGGGCAGGTCTTGACGAAATTCACCGGCGTGTTGTCTTCGGCATGCAGCAGCCGGAAGGACACGCTCTTGCTCCTGGTAGCCGGATGCAGGGTTATGGGAATGTTCACCAGCCCGAAACTGATGGGGCCGGACCAGATGGCGCGGGACATGTCAGTCCTCCCGGATTCGATAAATAATGCTGGAAATCTAGTATTCCCGGGTTGCCGCCGGCCAAAACGGTCCGGGACCCGCCCCCTACACATATCACGAAACAAGTGATAAACTATCATGGCTAGTTAATCCACCTGCGGGGGTGCAAAGCCATGTCAAGCAGCATCAAGGGGGGGCGCCGTCCTGTCATTTACTGGGCGGTATGTCCGGAATGTCTGACCTATATCTGGGTCGATGAGTCATCTGTCGCGGATGAAGAAACCGCGTCCTGTCCTTATTGCGAAATGTCCATATCGCTCATGGGCGGGGCGGAGCTGACCGACAGCTGCCGGCGGCTGCAGGTGCTCATCGAGGATATCGAACGCCAGATAGGAACGATTCCGGCGGCCATAGATGTACACCGATTTCTCTCTGAACAGATTGATTACATCGCTTCCATATTCAACGACCGCCTGGATGATATTCAGGCCGATAAGGACATGGATATGGTCGACAACTCTGACGTCGAAGCGCGTACGGCAAGTTAGCCAAGACTCTCACGGGGTATTATCTCTGGCATGGTGACAAGCCCGGCCGGTGATAACAACACGCATAGCCTGCCTGCAGATGAAGTAGCTTCAATCCTCGGCTCAGATCCCGGCAAGGGGCTGAGCCGCTCTGAAGCCGGAGACCGTCTGGACAGGTACGGACGCAATATTCTTCCCAGCGCTCCTCCTCCCCACCCTTTCACGCTTCTTGCCCGCCAGTTTACCAGCCTGCTGGTGATAATCCTGCTGCTGGCGGCCGCTCTCAACCTGATCCTGTGGCTCCTTGAAGGCGCCCGGGACATTCCCTATGACACGGTTGTCATCATGGCCATTGTCGTAGCCAATGCCGCGCTCGGCTTCTTCCAGGAATTCCGGGCTGAAAAAAGCCTCGAGAAGCTGAAAGCCCTGACCAGCCCGCGAGCCACCGTGCTGCGGGAAAGCGTCCGGATGGAGATAGAAAGCAGCGAGCTGGTGCCCGGGGATGTGCTGGTGCTGGATTCCGGCGACAGCGTGCTGGCCGACGCGCGCCTGGCGTCCGCAAGTTCTCTCGAGGTCAACGAAGGTACGCTGACCGGTGAGAGCGCTCCGGTAATCAAGTCAAGCACCCCAGTTGAAGCCGAAGCGCCGCTGGCTGACAGGACATCCATGGTCTTCGCGGGCACCCAGGTCTCGGCAGGGAAAGGCCTTGCCTTGGTCTGCGCCACGGGCGCCGGCACGGAAGTGGGAAAGATCGCGGAGCTATTGATAGGCGTGGCGCCTCAGGAGACCCCTCTGCAAAAGGGTCTGGAACAGCTGGGGAAGCGCCTCGGCGTCGCCATCCTCCTGGTGGCGGCCGTGGTTTCTGCGTCCGGGCTGCTCGTGTCGGGGGCCACCGGCGAAAACATCATGGACCTGCTCCTCTTCGGTGTGGCCCTGGCAGTGGCGGCGATCCCCGAGGGGCTGCCCGCTGTAGTGACCGGTTCCCTGGCCCTGGGTACCCAGCGCATGGCCAAGCGAAAAGCAATAATCCGCAGGCTCCACGCGGTGGAGGTGCTGGGGAGCACCTCGGCCATCTGTTCGGACAAGACCGGGACGCTCACCGCCGGCGAGATGATGGTGCGCGAAGCAGCTGTCCCTTCGGGCAAGGTATCGGTGGCGGGGACCGGATACAGCCCGGAAGGAGGCGAGATCTCGGGCAGGCAGGCAGCCATCGACGAGGTTTCATCGCTGGCAGCCAGCGCCGCCTTATGCAACGACGCTTCCATCTCCCGTGATGAAAACGGGCATTGGCGGCCGGTTGGGACCCCCACTGAAGCCGCCCTGGTTACGTTGGCGGCCAGACTGGGAGTGGATTACAGCTTCATCAGGTCCCAAAACCGGCGCATCGCGGAGGAGCCGTTTTCCTCAGAGCGGAAAAGGATGACCGTGATCACCACAGCCGGCGGCGGCGGCGCCATGCTTCATACAAAGGGGGCTCCGGAGGTGATCCTTCCTCTTTGCAGCCGGGTCGCCACCGCGGACGGCACCATGCCGTTGACGGGCGCGCAGCGGCAGAAGTTTCTGGACCTGGCTTCGCAGATGTCGGCACAGGCTCTCAGGTCGCTGGCCGTGGCCCGGCGGCAGGTGGAGCCCGGCGATTGCGGCCTGATCACCGCCTGCGAAAAAGATCTGGTGTTTCTGGGATTGACCGGCATTGCCGACCCGCCCCGTGCCGAGGCGGCAGCTTCTATCAGCGAATGCCAGAATGCCGGCATACAGGTGTTTATGATCACCGGCGATCATCTGGCCACAGCCAAAGCCATCGCCGCGGACCTGGGCATCAGCGGCGAGGCGTTGACCGGATCCCAGATCGAAGGAATCAGCGATGAAGACCTGGCGGGCCACATAAAAAGGAACACCAGGATATTCGCCCGCATCTCACCCGGCCACAAGGTGAGGATCGTAACGGCGCTTCAGGAAAGCGGCCATACGGTGGCGGTGACCGGGGATGGTGTCAACGACGCTCCGGCCCTGAAGAAAGCCGACATCGGCGTAGCCATGGGCCAGACCGGCACCGACGTGGCCCGGGAAGCCGCCGACATGGTGCTCGCCGACGACAATTTCGCAACCATCGTGGCCGCGGTGGAGGAAGGGCGGGTAATCTTCACCAACATCAGAAAATTTCTTGGCTTCCTTCTCTCGGCCAATGCCGGACTGGTGCTGGCTCTGTTTCTGGGCGTGATCTTCGCCCAGCAGCTGGGGCTGATCAGCGAAGGCCGGCTGCTTCTGCCCCTGCTGGCGGTACAGATACTGTGGATAAACCTGGTCACCAACGGCCCTCCTGCCCTTGCCCTGGGAGTGGAGCCCAAGCATCCCGAGGCGATGCGGCTGCCGCCCCGCCCCCGAGAGGAATCGGTTGTCAACCGGGAAATCTTATGGTACATAATGCTGGTGGGTATCGTGGCCGGCCTAGGCGGAATCATTATCCTGAATGGCTATTTCCCCGGAGGTTTGATCACCATCCGGGAGCACGCCGGAATCGAATATCCGCGCACCATGGCGTTTGTGACATTGACCATGTTCATGTTATTTGCCAGCCTGAATTTCCGTGATCTGCGCAATAGCGTGCTGAACAAGCTGCTGGGCAATCCCTGGCTGCTGGCGGCCCTGGCTTTGTCCAGCGCCATGATGGTTGCCGTGGTCCATGTGCCGGCCCTGCAGCCGGCCTTCCAGACAGCGCCCCTGCAGTTTTTCGACTGGCTGATCGCGGTGGCGGTAGCCAGCACGGTGCTCTGGGCGGTAGAGATTTACAAGCTGCTGCGGAAGTCGGGTGGCTGGGTGGACCGGATAATGCCGTTCAGGTGACATGCCCCGTCTCGATCCCGCGAAATATGAACAGATAGTGGCCGTCAGCCATCAGGCTGCCCGGCCGGGCATCCTGAAGGAAATGCCGGACGGCGTGCCGCCAGAAGTGAGCGGGGCGCTGTTGGCTCAAGGTATCAGCAGGCTCTATAGCCACCAGCTGAAAGCCTTTGAACTGGCCACCGGCCGCAGGCACGCCGTGGTCACAACCGCCAGCGCCAGCGGCAAATCGCTCTGCTTCAATCTGCCGGTGGTCACGGCGCTGGCAGGCAACGACAGATCGCGGGCGCTATACCTGTACCCCACGAAAGCGCTTACCCAGGACCAGGTCCGCAAGCTGCAGGCTCTGGGGCTGTCCTTCGTGCGCCCAGGGGTCTACGACGGCGACACGCCGTCTGACCAGCGGCCGCATATCAGGCGGCGGGCCAATATCCTGCTGACGAACCCTGACATGCTCCATGTGGGCATCCTCCCCCATCATGACAGCTGGCAGGATTTCTTCTTCAATCTGCGATACGTGGTTATCGATGAGGCTCATTCATACCGGGGCGTCTTCGGCTCGCATGTGGCCAATGTCATCCGGCGCCTGCGACGGGTTTGCTCGCGTTACGGCAGTGATCCGGTCTTTATTCTGACCACCGCCACCATCGCCAATCCCGGCGAACTGGCAAATTCCCTGACCGGCCAGGACTTCGAACTGGTCACCGGCGACGGCTCACCGCGGGGAGAGCGCCAGATAGTATTCTGGAATCCGCTGCTGATCGACAGGGCGCTCGGCATCAGGAAGAGCGTTTTTTCCGAAGCCGCGGTGCTCGGCGCGGAGCTGATCTCGAAAGGCGTCCGCACGATTGTATTCGCCCGCACCCGCAAAGGCGCGGAGTTAATCTACAAGCAAACGATCCAGCGGCTTGAGCAGGGAAGTCCTCAGTTGATAGAAAAGGTGTCTCCATACCGCGGCGGTTATACCCCGGCCCAGCGGCGCCGCATCGAGAGGGGGTTGTTCGAAGGCGAGCTGACCGGCGTGATCTCCACAAGCGCACTGGAGCTGGGAATAGATGTGGGTGGCATCGATGCGGTGATCTCCGCTACCTATCCAGGAACCGTGGCCAGCTTGTGGCAACAGTGGGGCCGGGCCGGGCGGGGCGCCGGGAAGAGCCTGGCGGTTTACATGGCCGGACAGGATGCTCTTGACCAGTTCTTCGCCCTGCATCCGGACGAGCTCCTGGAGCGTGAGGTGGAATCGGCCATCCTCGATTTCACGAATGAGCAGATCTTCGACAGCCACCTGGGTGCGGCCGCATTCGAATTCCCAATCGAGTCCGGGGACCGCGAGTTTTTTGGCCCGGACGTGGATGAGGCCGCCCGGAAGCTGGCAGCCCATGGGCGGTTGAGGAAGCAGAGACGCCGCTACACCTGGGCGCTGCCGGATTTCCCTGCGCAGGCAATACCGCTGCGCTCGTCCTCGCCCGACTCCTTCTCCATCGTTCTGGAAGGCACCGGCGACATACTGGGCCAGGTCGAGGCGGAGCGGGCCTTCGTGTTCGTCCATCCCGGGGCCATCTACATGCACCTGGGAGAAACATACCAGGTGCGGCGCCTGGACATCGACGGCCGGGCAGCCCTGGTCAACCCGATCGTCGCCGATTATTACACCCAGCCGAAGAAAGAGACCTCAGTGGAGATTCTGGGCCGCGAAATGGTCCGGAGCGCCGCCGGTGTCGAGCTCTCGCTGGGACGGCTGCTGGCCACCGAGCAGGTCGTCGCGTACCAGAAGAAGCAGCTTTCCGACAACCAGGTGCTCGAGGTTGTGGAGCTCGATCTGCCCCGGCAGAGCTTTCACACCGAAGGCCTTTTCTTCCCGATGGAAGAGGCCCTGCTGTCCTGTGTGGATCAGCCAGAGCTTCTCGGCTCACTTCATGCCGCCGAGCATGGTCTGATTGCCATCCTGCCGCTTTTTGCCATGTGCGACCGCTGGGACATCGGCGGCCTCTCCACTGACTATCACTGGCAGGTGGATGCGCCCGCCATCTTTCTCTACGACGGGCACCCGGGCGGCATCGGCATCAACCGCAAGGGATTCGCCAGATTCGAGGAGCTGGTGGCCGCTTCCCACAGGTTGATATCTGATTGCCCCTGCGAGGCGGGTTGTCCTTCCTGCATACAATCGCCAAAATGCGGGAATCTGAATGAACCGCTGAGCAAATGGGGGGCGATCAGGCTCCTGGGCGGCATGAAAGGCGAAATTTGACCCGCCGCCTTGCTGCTTCCCGGAAAAAAAGCACCGGCGGGTTCGTTTGCGGGTGCGGCAGCCCGGCAAATCTGGCATTGGGCTTCCAAAATGGATATCGACCCGAAGGGCGCGCATGGACATTCATAGCACCAGCCAGAAAGATCATCATTCTCGATGTTGATACGCTTTCCGGCTCACACTGGTGGGCCCGGGGAGTCATCATCATCGCCCTTTCCCTGGAATATTTTCTCATCAGGCGCCTGGAATAGGACGCCGGGAATGCTATAGTCAACCTGACAGAGAATGGAAAGCAGGCGCGTTGAAACATTCTGAACAGGGTGAATGCCTCCGCTACGTCTCCGTGATCGGAGCCGGAGCCTGTGACGCTGAAACTGAGAAGATCGCCGAGGAGGTCGGCCGCCTGATCGCCCGCTCAGGAATGGCTCTGGTATGCGGCGGACTGGGCGGCGTTATGGAAGCCGCCTGCAGGGGAGCCAAGGCTGAAGGCGGAGTCACCATCGGCATCCTGCCAGGCCTCTCCCGGGGCGAAGGCAATCCCTGGCTCGATTATTCCATCTGTACCGGCATCGGACATGCGCGCAACCTGGCTGTGGCGTCCAGCGGCGACGCCGTAATCGCTCTGGGTGGAGAATTTGGAACCCTGTCAGAGATAGGCCTTGCGCTTAAGACAGGCAGGCGGGTGATTCTGATGCGCAGCTGGGAAATCAGCAGGGATGGAAAAATGCCTCCGGGGGTCAGGATCGCAAAATCTCCGGAGGAAGCGGTGCGGTTGGCGGCGGAATGACTCTTCTGCGTGACTCTTCAGCGTGACTCTTCTGCGTATTAAT
>JACUUL010000101.1 GCA_014859345.1 Thermoleophilia bacterium | reverse complement strand
AGCGTCTATGAGATGGCCCGCAAGTGTGGTAAACCCTCCTGCGCCTGTGCCCGGGGGCAACTGCACAAGAGCCCGGTCTTGAGTTGGAGTCACCAGGGCAGGACCCGTCTCAAATCGATTCCTCCGGAGAGGCTTCAGGAGCTGCGCCGTAAGAGCGAGGAGTATTTGCGTTTTCGGCGGGCGCGGGCGCAGGTAACCGTAATCTGCAAGCAGATGTTGAGCGTGATCGACCGCATCGAGACACTCCGTCGGGAGGAGCCCTGATATGGAAGAAGCCGCTCAGCCCAGTTCATCAATGATGCTGTTTGAGCGCAACAATGGCTTAGTAACGGGGGCTTTCCGGCAGGGCGAATTTGATTATCTCGAAGCTGTGGGTGAAATATCGGAAACCGACTTCTTCCGGAGCATTACTTCCTGGAAGGTGCTGGAGAAGCTGGAGGCTACCTACCCGTCGCCGTGCCAGAAAGTGGATGTCCCCGTATGGGCTTATATTGCCGGGGACATCTCCCTGCGCTTTCATGGCGTCAATCAGTTCCATGCTTTTCCCTACGTGGTCCGCTCCGGCGGGATGATTAATGCCTTTGGCCCGGCGATGGGACATAAGGTTACGCATCCGCAGACAGGAGATGTGACACTCAGCTGTCGGGGGTTCAACAAGAAGAACGAGTACGATCGGCAGACCCCCGTTGACCAGGATTACCTCCGCAAGATGGCCAAAAGAACTGATGCCGAACGGCTGATGACCTGGTTCAACCGGGATATAGTTGGCATCTTCAAACAGCACCACGCCTTTGACACCGAGGGGTTATTTGTCGGCGATGCCTCCTACCTGTTTGTCCCTGACAACCCGCGTTACGAAGGCTCCTCTCGCCTGCTCTTTGATGAACATAACCACCCGGTAGACAGCCAAGGGCTATCGCCTCAGGAGCGCCGCCGCTATGTGTGGCGGCGCTGTTACAAACTCATCAGCCTGATCCACATTAAGCGGAGCGGCGATTTCTTTCTCTACGCCGCAGTAAAAGTGGTAGCCGGCAGGGAGCATGAGTGTCCTATTCTTTACCAGATGATAGAACAGTTTGTCGAGTTTCATGGCAAGGGGGTCATCCGGAAGCTGCTGATAGACCGCGGCTTCCTGGACGGTCCCAATATTGGTAGATGCAAGCAGGAATGGGGGATCGACGTGCTGATTCCGGCCAAGCGGACTATGGATATCTATCAGGATATGCTGGGCCTGGCCAAGGCCGGCGAGTTGGACTTTAAGCCTTATGTTACGCAATCGCCATCGGCTAAGCCGTTCCCCTTACACCGGCCGGAGTCAATTCGAAAACGCGAGCAGTCCCGCCAGAGGACACTGGCCCAGCGTAGGGGCCAAGCCGCGGCAGACACCAAGGCGGTAGCGCCTTCGCCAGCACTAATCCGTTCCGAAGTGGCCACGGTGGCTGCCGTTGAGACGTTTACATCCTGTCCCGTACCCCTGGACGTCATCGTCAACAAGGAGGTCTATGGTGATGGCAGGGAGGATTATTGGATGCTGCTTTCCACCGCGCCTGTGAGTGATCCGGTGCTTGGCCGGCAGGACTACTCCCTGCGGACGGCCATTGAAGAGCGGCATCGCCAATTAAAATGTTACTCCGACCTGGAGGGATTCTCTTCCTGTTCCTTCAATCTGATAGCCAATCAGGTCGTCTTCGTCTTGCTCACTTACAGCCTGCTCCAATGGTACCTACTGCGCAGCGGTCGTGGGGAACTCAACCGCCGAACCCGGCCTCGCACTCTGGACATGCTAAGGCCGGTGATTACTACTATTATCATCTATCACAAAGGCTATGCGGCCTTCCTGAGCCCCCTGAAACATCAGGAACTGGTGCTCACACTGAATGAAGAGGCCCGGAAAAAGATACTGGCGAAAACGCGGGTACTGCGCCGCAGCCTGGCACATCAACTCTATAACCCCCGCCCGCCTTAATCCTGAAGTTTGCCTCCAAAATCAATTGATTCCTACCAGCTTCTCATTGGTGCGGCGGCGGCCGAGTTCTCAATGGGACACAACCGAATCAGTTCACCTGGCCTCCACCCTACCCCCTGATGAGAGAAACCGATGGCTCGTGAGTTGTGTTTCGACGCCTGTTTGGTGACTGATGCTCTTGCCTGCCACTTTGAGGCCACGCCTCACCAAAAAACGTGCCCTCAGGTTGAGCGGAAACGAATATACGCGCTGAAGTCGCTGTACCAGACCGGACACCAAAAACTATTTTTGACTTTT
>JACUUL010000100.1 GCA_014859345.1 Thermoleophilia bacterium | reverse complement strand
GTGGCCATCGTCGTATTCGGGCTGGGTCCCGGCCAGGCCTTTGCCGCCGTGATCGGGCCGCTGGTGGAAGTGCCGGTTCTGGTCAGCCTGGTCAGTCTTGCGCTATACTTCCGGCGGAGATATTTCGTGGGTGCCGTGGCCGAAGCCCCGGAGAGGTTTTAAGGCAAGGCAGGAAGAGAAGGAAGGGGATGCTCGCTCTAACGGAGAAATCCGTCACCAAGTTCAAGGAGATTGTGGCCCGGGAGAATCTTCCCGGCGCCGGGCTCCGGCTTTTCCTCGTCCCCGGGGGATGAAGTCCATCGCTGGCTATGGATGTAGCCACCAGCGCCGCCAAGGGCGATGAGATCCTGGAAGAGGACGGCCTCACCGTCTTTGTGGAGAAGGAAGCCAACAAGTGGCTCGACCGGGCGATAATCGACTATGTCGAACTGAGGGGGTTCGTGATCACCGGCCTGCCGGAGTCGCGCTGCTAAACGCCCCGCAAACAAATGCTCCGGCCAACAGCTTAATCGAACGTGAGGAGCAATGCCGGGAGCCGCTTTAAAAATACGGCGGCAGGATGCAAATAAATACATGGACATGCCAGTTTAAGCGGAAACAGGGAAAATGTATAATCGCTTTGATCAAACGTGGTTTGGATGTTTGGATAAATGGAAGGGCCCTGCCAGCCGGCCCTTTATCGAGCGAGGATAATTACGTGGCAGAGATAGAAGGCTGCAATTTCCCTGAAGAAGGGATCATGTACGATATCGACAGCCAGATGTGGGTGCGTTTCGATGACGACGGCTCCATAACGTCCGGGCTCACCGACATCGCCCAGCACATCGCGGGCAATATCCTCTACCTGAGGCCCAGGAAAATCGGCACGGACGTGTCAAAAGGGAAGCGCGTAGCCATCATTGAAAGCGGCAAGTATGTGGGTCCTATCAACGCTCCCTTGAGCGGCAAGATAATCGAGGTAAATCAGAAAGTGCTCGATAACGCCGGCGCCATCAACGAGGACTGCTACGGTGAGGGGTGGGTGCTGCGCATCAAGCCATCCAGCCTGGAGGTTGAGCGCGACAGCCTGGTGGAAGGCAAGGCCGCCCTGGTAGCGCTCAGGGAGAAGCTGGGACGCGAGTCCTGGGACTGCTTTTAGAAGAACAGCCCCTCTGCTGTCTAGCCCAGTGCCGGATCGTAGTCGGGATCGTACTCCAGGTCAGCATCCCCATACAGTCCATCCAGAAGTGATTTCCATCTGCTTGCCAGGGTCTCCGCCGCGATTATGTCCCTTATCTCTTCCCGAGCCTCTTCGAAGGATTTCTGCTGCCCGGGCTGGACGGCCTCGACGGTGAGGACATACCACTTGCCCGCCACACTTGCCGGCTCTGATATCTGGCCTGCGCTCATGCTGAACAGCACCGCTTCCAGTTCGGGCGGCAGCTGGCCCCGCCTTACCAGGCCCAGGGTGCCGCCGTTTCCGGCGGCAAGCGGATCCATGGAAACCTGCTTGGCGACCTCGACGAAACTCTCACCGGCCATGATCCGGTTTACGGCTTCGAGCGCTTCGCCCTGCGACGCAGTCTCGATCATGCGGCCCTGCCGCATCTCCGGCTGGTCGTACTGCTGCCGGTTTCTTTCGTAGAAACTCTGAATTTCAGAGTCGCTGACGGTAATCTCCCCGCTCACGTCCGCCTTAAGCTTCTCGTGCAGCAATCGCTCACGGGTGACATCCCTGAGTTCTGTTTCGGTTACGCCCATGCCGGCAAATATCTCCAGCATCCTCGGCACGTCCTCGAGATAATCCTCGTCCGCCATTTCCTGGAGCGCGTTGTCGATTTCCTCATCCGATACCGATATGCCACGTCTTTCGCCCTCTTGCTTTTCCAGCTCTGACAACACCAGGTCTTTGGTTGTCTGGCGAAGGATCTTGGGGTAATTGACCTCGTCTTCCGGGCCGACCATGCCCGGAGACAGCTTGTTGCGGTATTCGATGCGCGCATCGACATCCGCCTTGGTGATAACGGCTCCGTTCACGCGGGCAGCAGCGGCATCGGATACACCGCCGCACCCAGTGAGAAACATGGTAGCGATGATTGTCAGGGCCAGGACGGAAAATGTGCCGCGGGTCACCGTTTTTCCTCCAGTCTTTGTTTAAACAGGGAAGGGGAGATTTATTTCGCGGTAATCGCACTAAGCTGATTTATTTTATTACAACCAAAAGAGATGAGCAAATAATAATAAATAACATCCCGTACCTTGCTATCTATGAGTTCCTTAGTTGTTGACAGTAAGCACATGC